>NZ_CP046046.1:1500000-1692500 GCF_009676705.1 Spiribacter sp. 2438
GAAGCCGATCAACCCCCGGGCCGGAATGATGTAATCGAGGCGAACCCGGCCGCGGCCGTCGGGCAGCATGTCGGTGAGCTCACCGCCGCGCTCGCCGAGGCGCTGCATGACCGCACCCTGATAATCCTCTTCGACATCGACGGTAAGCTGCTCGAAGGGCTCCTCCAGCTGTCCGTTTTGCTCACGGGTGATCACTTCCGGACGGGAGACACCTAGCTCGTAGCCTTCGCGGCGCATGTTCTCGATGAGAATGCCCAGGTGGAGTTCCCCGCGCCCGGACACCCGGAACCGCTCCGGGTCCTCCGTGTCCTCGACCCGCAGCGCGACATTGTGCTCCAGCTCCCGCATCAGGCGGTCCCGCAACTGCCGGGACGTCACGTATTTGCCCTCCCGACCCACGAATGGCGAGGTATTGACCTGAAAGGTCATGGACACGGTGGGCTCATCCACGGTCAGCGCAGGCAGGGCCTCCACGTCCGCCGGATCACACAGCGTGTCGGAAATATTGATGCCATCGATGCCGGTGAACGCAATAATGTCACCGGCGCTGGCCTCCGGGACTTCCACCCGTTCCAGGCCGAGGAAGCCCAGCACCTGGAGCATGCGAACCGAACGCCGGTTACCATCGCGATCAACGCAGACCAGGGCCTGGCCACTGCTGACCCGACCACGCTCGATGCGGCCTATCCCGATGACCCCGACATAGCTGTTGTAGTCCAGCGAAATCACCTGCATCCGAAACGGCCGATCGGCCTCCACCTCCGGGGGCGGCACGCTGTCCCGAATCAGCTCGAAAAGCGGCGTCATGTCGCCGCCGCGAACCTCGGAGTCCACCCCGGCATAACCGTTCAGGGCGGAGGCGTAAATCACGGGAAAGTCCAGCTGGGCGTCACTGGCGCCCAGGTTGTCGAACAGGTCGAAGGTCTTATCCACCACCCAGTCCGGGCGGGCGCCGTCCCGGTCCACCTTGTTGACCACGACGATGGGCTTGAGGCCACGGGCCAGTGCCTTCTGGGTCACAAAGCGGGTCTGCGGCATGGGGCCGTCCACGGCATCCACCAGCAGCAGCACCGAGTCCACCATGGACAGCACCCGCTCCACTTCGCCACCGAAGTCGGCGTGCCCCGGCGTGTCAACGATGTTCACCCGTAGATCCTGCCACTGAATGGCGGTGTTCTTGGACAGGATCGTAATTCCACGCTCGCGCTCGAGGTCGTTGGAATCCATTACCCGTTCCTGGGCGTCACCCCGGGATTCCAGTGTGCCGGACTGCTGCAGGAGCTGATCCACCAGAGTGGTCTTGCCGTGGTCCACATGGGCGATGATGGCGATGTTGCGCAGGTTGCGAACATCCTGGGAATGGGAACTGCTAGTCATTGGGTTCGCTCGCGAATCGATGACGGCCACGGGTCTCACCGGTCGAGATGACCGGCACCAGGCCGAACAGGGCAAACCGGGGATTGTACAGACTGCGGCGCAACATGGGTGATCCCGGAGTCGCCGGCATCAACGCCGGCCCATGACCCAGGCCACCAGCACCAGCAGCGGAAAGATCTCCAGCCGCCCAAGCAGCATCAGCAGGCTCAGCACCAGCGCGGCGGCGGAATCCAGGCCCGGCCCCGCGAGACCGGTGGAAAGCCCCGAGTTAAAGAGGGCCGAAGCGGTGTCGAAGAACACATGGGCGAGCCGCGTGTCCTCGGGAAGCCAATGCAGCAGGGTGAAGACCCCCAGCAGCCAGAGCAGCATGAAAATACCCACCAGACGAGCTGCGATTCGCCCCAGATTCGCCACCTCATCCGGCGGCAGACGCTGGCCATCATGCTGAACGGTGACCATTTCATGGGGCGTTGCTCTCAGGGAGCGCAACTGGGACAGCAGATCCTTGAGCAACAGACCCACTCGAAGCAGCTTGACGCCACCGCCGGTGGACCCGGTCATGCCGCCCATGAGCACCGCCAGCAGGACCAGGAGCAGGGCCGCATCGGACCAACGTGAAAGATCCGCGGCGGCAAAGCCGGTGGTGGTAATCGCAGACACCCAGACAAAGACCGTGTCGACCAGGCCACCCACCTCCAGGGGCAGGCCTCGCTCCAGCCACAACGCCACGGCACCGCCCGCCGTGATCCAGACCATAAGGCGCAGCTCGGTCAGCTGCCAGAGACGCGACAGCGGCACCCGCTCGACAATCAGGCGGTAGTGGACCAGAAAACTGATCGCCCCGGCGATCATGATCGGAATGTAGACGATCTTGACCGGCACCGAAGCACTCATGACGCTATCGTCAGTGATGGTGAATCCGCCGGTGGCGATGGCTGTCATGCCGTGGTTGACGGCCCTCCAGACCGGCTCCCCGGCCAGCCATAGCAGGCCGATCGCAACCAGCGTATAGCCCACGTAGATCAGCCAGATGGCCCGAACCGTGGATTTCACGGTGGGCAGAATTTTCTCTTCTCGGGCCTCGGAGAAATACAGATTCAGCGCACCGCGCTCCGCCGGCAGGATCGCCAGCAACAGAAGAATCACTCCGATCCCCCCGACCCACTGACTGAAACTCCGCCACCACTGCAGGTGCATCGGGAGCTCCGAGGGGTGCGCGATGATGGTCAGGCCCGTGGACGTGAACCCGGAGACCGACTCGAAGATCGCCTGCGCGGGGCTCTGGAATGAGTTCAGCGTCGCGAGATTCGGACCGAACAGGGCGGCCAGCCAGAATGGCAAAGCACCCACCAGCGCGATCAGGGCCCAGCTGATGGCGGCGATCAGCATGGACTGATAACGCCGGAATGGACCCACCCCCCGGGTGGTCCAGATCAGTGCCTGGCCCGATCCCAGCGCCGCCAGCGCGGTCAGCAGCAGCCCGGGCAGCGCCCACGCCTCTCCCGAGAGCCAGGCCACCGGCACCGACAGCAACGCCATCAGTCCCGGTACATGCAGGAGAAAGCCGACGCCGCGCAGGACTTCGCGCACGGCTCAGCCCTCGAGGTTATGTTCGCGGAAGAGTCGTCGCCGGCGACCGTGCAGGCGCTCTGGTGCAAACAGAATGACGCCGTCGCCGGCGGCGAGGGTGTCTTTGGGAGCCAGTTCCCGGGTCTCGCCGTCGCGTACCCGGGCGATCATCTTCAGGCCGTCGGCCAGCAGGTCACTCTTCGTCAGTTCGGCGGCGTTCATGCCAATCAGGGGAGAGGCCTCGCCCAGGGTCAGCTCGATGATCTGCTGGCCGCCGCTCAGGGTGGTGACGTCGCGGGTCTCCGGAAGCAGGGTGATGTCCAGAAGGTGCTGGGCAACCAGGCGCTCCGGGTCGGCCAGTACCCGCACTCCCAGCCGTCGGAACAGCGCCACGTGGGCCTCCCGATTGACTGTGCTGGTCAGCGTCCCGATCCCCGCTTCCTGGCCCAGCAGCATGGCCATGATGTTGGTGGAGTCATCGTCGGTGGTGGCGATCAGTGCTTCGGCACGGTCCAGCTGACTTTCCTGAGCGAACCCCTCGTCGCCCACGTCCATGGCAAGAACCCGGGCATCAAAACGCTGGGCACAGGTTTCCGCCAGCTGCGGGTCCGACTCCACCACCACCACGTCATTACTGCCTGTGGCCAGCGCTCGCTCCACCAGACTGGTACCGACCGTGCCGGCGCCGATGATCACAATCAGCATGGATGGCCTCGCTGTGTTTGCTCAGGCGACGGTTGCCATCATACGCACAGCGGCGGCTCCTGCATCGCGGCCGCTTGTTCGCGGAGGCTCAGGACATGCGCCTCCCAGTACCGGTGATCGCCAAACCAGGGGAAAGCCGCCGGAAAGGCCGGGTCGTCCCAGCGCCGCGCCAGCCAGGCGGCGTAGTGCATCATTCGCAGGGTGCGCAGCGCCTCCAGTAGCTGCAACTCCCGGGGGTCAAACTCGCAGAACTGTTCATAGCCGGTCAGCAGATCGGCCAGCTGGATGGTGCGTTCCGGGCGGTCACCGGCCAGCATCATCCACAGATCCTGAATGGCCGGCCCGGTACGACAGTCATCCAGGTCCACCAGGTGAGGCCCGGCAGGCGTCCAGAGAATATTGCCCGGGTGGAAGTCGCCGTGCAGCCGGATTGGTGTCCATTCACCGGCGCGCTGGAACGCGGCCTCGATGTCCAGCAACAGATCGTCGGTGAGCGACCGGTAGGCCGGCTCCAGATGGTCCGGGATCCAGCCCTCCGCCAGCAGAAAATCACGGCTGCCACGCCCCATCCACTCCGCATCAACCTGGGGGCGATGCTGGAATTGCCGGGCAGCGCCCACCGTGTGAAGGCGGCCCAGCAGACGCCCAAGCCACTCCAGAGTGTCCGGGTCGTCCAGTTCCGGCGCGTGACCGCCGCGACGGGGATACACGGCGAAGAAAAATCCCTGGTAAGCCCGGAGCGTCTCGTGACCTGCCGCCAGCGGTGGGACCACCGGAATGTCGTGATCCGCCAGCTCGTGAGCGAAGGCATGCTCCTCCTGCAGCGCCTCGGCGGACCAGCGCCCCGGCCGATAAACCTTGAGGATCACAAAGTCGCCGTCATCGAGACCGATCTGGTAGACCCGGTTTTCGTAGCTATTCAGCGCCAGCAGCCGCCCGTCCGGCGCCAGGCCGGTGGATTCCACCATGTCCAGCAGCAGCCCCGGGTTCATGGCCGAAAACGGATGAACCGACGAGGCTGCCGGCGGCGCTTGATCCCGGTCGGGGTCAGTCATAACCGGCTCCCCAACGCCGCCAGATGGGTTTCAGGTCCGGCGGCACGGCGGGCAAACGTCCAATGGCAATCCAGGGAAAATCCGGATCATGGAAGTCCGAACCAATGGAAGCTTCCAGCCCGAATCGCTTCGCCAGCGCCGATGCCGCGGCAAGGTCGTCGCGGCCGCCACCGCCACTGGCCACTTCGATGGCATCGCCGCCGGCCGTCACGAAGGCCTGAACTGCCGCCCGCAGGGCACCCCGGGAAAGCCGGTACCGGAGTGGATGGGCAAACACGGCGAGCCCGCCCGCCCGGTGAATCCAGCCGACCACTTCATCGATGGTCGCCCAGTCCACCGGGGCATAACCGGGCCGGCCGCGCTGCAGGTAGCGGTCGAACGCGTGGGGCATGTCGCGGGCATGGCCGGCTTCCACCAGAGCCCGGGCGAAGTGCGCGCGCCCAGGGACTCCCGCTGACGCCAGGGTGGCGACCCGGTCACGGATGTCGGCCATGCCGGCTCGGGCAAGCCGTTCGGCAATGCGATCCGCACGCTGCCGCCGCTCCCGCTGCTGACGGGCCACACCGGCGACCAGAACCGCCGCCGACGGATCCAGATCCAGTCCGACGATGTGAACCACCCCCCGGGCCCAGCGAGCGGAGAGCTCAATGCCCGCCCGACAGTCGATGCCCTCGACCCGAGCGGCGCCGGCGGCGGCGTCCAGCCCGTCCAGGGTGTCATGATCCGTCAGTGCCATGAGCTTGACACCGGCCTGGGCGGCGCGGGCAACCACGTCAGCCGGGGCCAGACGACCATCGGAGGCGGTGCTGTGCAGGTGGAGATCGACGGGGCTTTGCCGCATATTGACTGTCTTGTGGCGCTTTGCCGCCCATCCTATACTGAACCACTCGGCAGCCGCAGGCTGCCGTCTGTTTTTTGGAGGTCCGCATCATGTCATCGGCGCTGATGCCCACCTATGCCCGGCTGGACGTGGCCTTCCAGCGAGGTCAGGGCAGCTGGCTCGAAGATACCCGGGGACGCTGGTACCTGGATGCCCTGTCCGGGATTGCGGTCTGCGGTCTGGGCCATGCCCACCCGGCGGTGGCCAGAGCCGTGGCGGAGCAGGCCGAGACCCTGGTGCACACCTCGAATCTCTACCAGGTTCCTCACCAGACCACCCTGGGCGAGCGGTTATGCACGCTGTCCGGGCTTGAGCAGGTTTTCTTTGCCAACAGTGGCGCCGAAGCCAACGAAGCAGCCATCAAGCTGGCACGGCTTCATGGTCACCATCGCGGCATCGCTGACCCGGAAATTATCGTCGCCGACAACGCCTTCCATGGCCGCACCCTGGGCGCCCTGGCGGCCACCGGCAACAAAAAGGCCCAGACCGGCTTCGGGCCGCTGCCCGCCGGCTTCCGCCGGGTTCCCTATGGCGACATGGACGCGGTGGAAGCCGCCGCCTCGCCGAAGACCGCCGCGGTATTTGTGGAGCCCATTCAGGGCGAAGGCGGCATTAACGTCCCACCCGCGGGCTACCTGACCGCGCTGCGGGAGTGTTGCGATCGCCACGGCTGGCTGCTGATGCTCGATGAGGTGCAGAGCGGGGTGGCCCGCACGGGGCAGTGGTTTGCCTATCAGCACGAGGCGGTGCAGCCCGATGTGGTGACGCTGGCCAAGGCGCTGGCCAATGGCATACCGATTGGTGCCTGCCTGGCTGGGGGTCAGGCACGGGATGTGCTGGGCCCCGGCAGCCACGGCACCACCTTTGGCGGCAACCCCCTGTCTGCCCGGGCGGCACTGGCGGTGCTGGACACCATTGAAGCGGAGGGTCTGGCGGCGCGGGCCGCGGCGCTGGGCGACCGGATCCGCGAGGGCCTTCGCGACGGCCTCAGCGACCACCCGCAGCTCATCGAAATTCGCGGCAAGGGCCTGATGGTAGGGGTGGAAATGCGTGACCCCTGCGGCCAACTGGTAGCCCAGGCGCTTGAGGCCGGGCTGCTGATCAATGTCACCGCCGGCCGTGTCGTCCGGCTGCTGCCGCCGCTGATTCTCAGTGATGCCGAGGCCGACGAACTCGTCAGCCGGCTGTTGCCCCTCATTCAGCAACTCGCCCCGGCGCACCAGCCCTCGCAGGCTTCGTCCGCCTGAGCACTGGAGACCCTCTGTGATGACGCCCCGTCATTTTCTCACCCTTGACGATCTGACCAGCGAAGAACTGGCCGGGCTGCTGCGCCGGGCCGCGGAGCTGCGGGAAGCCCACCATGCGGGGGCGCTCCACGAGCCGCTCCGGGGGCGAGTGCTGGGGATGATCTTCGAGAAGTCCTCCACCCGGACCCGGGTGTCCTTCGAGGCCGGCATGGCCCAGCTGGGTGGCAGCGCGATCTTTCTGTCGCCGCGTGACAGCCAGCTGGGCCGCGGTGAACCCATTGAGGACACCGCCCGGGTGCTCTCCGGGATGGTGGATGCGGTGATGATTCGCACCTTCGCCCACGACAATGTCCAGCGGTTTGCCAGCGCATCCGCAGTGCCGGTGATCAACGGCCTGACCGATGATCATCATCCCTGCCAGCTACTGGCGGATCTGCAGACCTGGCAGGCCCATGTCGGTGACCCCGGCGGACGCGTGGTGGCCTGGATGGGCGATGGCAACAACATGTGCCGATCCTGGATGCAGGCCGCCGAAAAAATGGGGTTCACGCTGCGAATCGGTTGCCCGGGGGACTATGCCCCCGAAGACATCAACGATTACCCCGCCAGTCGGCACTGCCATGACCCCGACGAGGCAGTGGCTGATGCGGATCTGGTGGTCACCGATGTGTGGGCGAGCATGGGGATGGAGGACGAGACCAATGACCGCCTGCAGGCCTTTCTGGCCTATCAGGTGAACAGCGAGCTGATGGCAAAAGCCAGAACCGAGGCGCTGTTCATGCACTGCCTACCGGCCCATCGCGGCGAGGAAGTCAGCGCCGAAGTCATTGATGGGCCGCAGAGCGTCGTCTGGGAGGAGGCGGAGAACCGTCTCCACGCCCAGAAAGCGCTGCTGGAATGGCTGATCCTCGGTCGCTGAGCCCCGCTCGGTAGCGACGCCGGGGGCTCGGTGTAGTGCGACTAGCGCCGGTCGCCGGTGGCTTCCGCCGCCATCTGCTCGAAGCTGACGTGGCGCACGTCCTTGCCGCGAACAAAATAAATGACGTACTCGCAGATATTGCGTGAGCGATCACCAATACGCTCCAACGACCGGGTGGCCCAGACAATATCCAGAACCGGAGGCACCGAGCGCGGGTTGTCCTCCAGATTCTTGACCAGCCGCCGAATGATGGCGTCGTACTGGGCGTCCGCCTTGATGTCCTCCTGAGCCACCCGTACCGCCTGTTCAGCGTCCATGCGGGCGAATGCATCCAGCGCACCCCGCACCATGCCCTTCACCTGCTCGCCCAGCGCCGCGATTTCCCCCATGGGGCTGCGCTGCCGGTCCTCTTCAAGCAGATGCAGCGCCATGCGTCCGACCCGCTCGGCCTCATCGCCAATGCGCTCGAGATCGGTGATGGTCTTGATGACCGCAACCACCAGCCGCAGGTCGCTGGCCGCTGGCTGACGACGGGCCAGAACACTGATGCAGGCATCATCCAGTTCCACTTCCATGGCGTTGACCCGGTAGTCGGAGGTGACCACCTGCTCGCCCTTGGCCTGATCACCGCTTACCAGTGCCTCGAGGGCCGCCTCCAGCTGCTGTTCGACCAGTCCCCCCATGGTCATGACCTGGGTGATGATCTGCTCGAGATCCTCGTTGTACTGCTGAGAGATGTGCTGCGAGAAACCTTTCTTGTCCATCGTTGCTTCCGCTCCTGCGGCTTCAGCCGAACCGGCCGGTGATGTAGTCCTCGGTGCGCTGCACCCGGGGATTGGTGAACAGCGTGTCCGTGTCATTGAACTCCACCACCTGCCCCATGTGGAAGAAGGCCGTGTACCCCGCGACCCGGGCCGCCTGCTGCAGATTGTGGGTCACGATCACGATGGTGTAGTTGTCCTTCAGTTCGTGGATGAGTTCCTCCACGGTGGCGGTGGCCAGTGGATCCAGCGCCGACGCTGGCTCATCCATGAGAATCACCTCCGGGTTAACAGCAATCGCCCGGGCGATGCACAGGCGCTGCTGCTGACCACCGGAGAGCTCCGTTCCCGGGGTATCCAGCCGATCCGCCACCTCTTTCCATAGACCGGCACGCTTCAGAGAAGATTCCACCAGATCGTCCAGCTCCGAGCGGGAGCGCGCGGTGCCGTGCAGGCGCGGGGCGTAGGCGATATTTTCGTAAATGCTTTTCGGAAACGGGTTGGGCTTCTGGAAAACCATGCCAACAAAGGTGCGCAGCTGCACCACGTCAACGCTGGAATCGTAAATGTCCTCTTCGTCCAGCGAGACGCGTCCCTGCAGACGAACCTGCGGAATCAGGTCATTCATCCGATTCAGGCAACGCAGGAACGTGGACTTGCCACAGCCCGATGGCCCGATGAGCGCGGTGACTTCGCGGTCATACATGGAGAGGTTGACGTCATGCAGTGCCTGAGTCTGGCCGTACCAGAGGTTGAGATCCTCGGCCTGCATCTTCACCTGCGGCATGGTTTTACCCTGTTATTGATTACCAGCGACGCTCGAAGCGCCGACGGAGCAGCACCGCCGTGGCATTGAGCGTCAGCAGAACGGCCAGCAACACCATGATGCCGGCCCCGGTTCTTTCCTGGAATGCCTGACGGGGTTCGCTGGCCCAGGTAAAGATCTGGGCCGGCAACACGGTCGCGGCATCGAAAATACCCCCCGGTGCATCCGGGATGTAGGCGATCATGCCCACGATAATCAGCGGCGCCGTCTCGCCCATGGCCTGGGCCAGACCGATGATGGTACCGGTGAGTATGCCAGGCAGGGACAGGGGCAGCACATGGTCCCGCACCACCTGCCAGCGGGAGCATCCCATGGCGAATGCACCCAGCCGAATCGGATCCGGCACCGCCCGCAGGGCCGCCCGGGTGCTGATAATGATGATGGGCAGCGTCATTAACGCCAGGGTCAGCCCGCCCACCAGGGCGGAGGATCGAGGCACGCCGAAGGTGTTGATGAACACCGCCAGACCGAGCAACCCGAAAATGATGGACGGCACCGCCGCCAGATTGTTGATATTGACTTCTATGGCCTGGGTGAGCCGGTTGTCCGGGGCGAACTCTTCCAGATAGATCGCCGACATCACGCCGATGGGAAAGGCGATAGCCAGGGTCACCATCAGCACCAGCAACGAGCCCACCACCGCGGACAGAATACCGGCCATTTCCGGCAGCTTGGAGTCGCCGGAGGTGAAGAAAATCCAATTGAAGGAAGACCGGATGACCCCCTCATCCCGCAGTGACTCCACCCGTGCTGCCAGGTCATCGGCGAGGGTTTCGTTGCCCTTGAAGTACTGGTCAATGCGGCTGTAGACCGGCACCCAGGTCTCCCGGGTGGTACCGGCCAGCTCCGGGTTGTTGCGCATCTCCAGCGGGATGCTGCGCACCGCCCCGCGGGACACCACATCGCGCAGATCCTCATCGATGGCGAACTGCCCGATGCGCTCGGCCCGCTCGTTGTAATCCAGCGTGACCCGAATTTCGTGCTGCCAGAAGGCGGTATAGCCCTGGCCGATGATATCGGCGAAGAAGCCGATGATGATGCCGAATGCCACTAGCAGGGCCGTAATGGAATAGGCCTTGAATCGCGCCTCGCGCCGATAGCGGGCCTTAATTCGGGGGTCATTGGCAGACCCGGTCAGTCGTCGCTGCATGGTCGCATCCCCCCTAGTCGTACTTCTGCTTGAAGCGGCGCACCAGGTAGGTGGACACCAGGTTGAGCATCAACGTGACGATAAAGAGCACCAGGCCCAGCGCGAAGGCCGCCAGCGTCATGGGGCTGTCGAACGCCTGGTCGCCGGTGAGGGAATAAACGATGTTCACCGTGACCGTGGTCATGTCTTCCAGCGGATTCCAGGTGAGATTGGGCCGCACCCCAGCGGCCATGACCACGATCATGGTCTCGCCCAGGGCCCGGGACACCCCCAGCAGAAAGGCCGAAATGATACCCGGGAGTGCCGCCGGCAGAATCACCTGCTTGATGGTCTCGGAGTGGGTGGTCCCGAGGGCATAGGCTCCCTCTCGAAGACTCTGGGGAATGCTGTTGATGACGTCGTCCGAGAGCGAGGATATGAACGGAATGATCATGATCCCCATGACAATGCCCGGGGACAGGATGTTGCTGTAGGAGGCATCCAGGCCGAAAAAATTGGCGGCATTGACCACCAGCGGCGTTACCGTCACCGCGGCGAAGAAACCGTAAACCACCGTGGGGATGCCCGCGAGAATTTCCAGAACCGGCTTGGCAAAGCTGCGCTGCCGGCGGCTGGCATATTCGGACATGAAAATCGCGGAGAGCAGGCCAATGGGCAGTGCCGTGGCCATGGCGATGGCGGTCACCATGAAGGTACCGGCGAACAGCGGCACGGAGCCAAAGAAGGATCCGCCCTCCTCGACCTCGTCGCCACGCCCGGCCGCTTCAAGGAAGGTGTCGCCGGGCGACCAGACCGTTCCGGTGACGAACTCCCAGACGCTGACGGCGCGGAAAAAGCGCATCGCTTCGAACAGCACGGACAGCACGATGGAGATGGTGGTCACGATGGAAATCAGCGCCGCGCTTAGCAGCAGCAGCCTGATCACCGTGTCCAGCGCGTTGCGCGCCCGGACTTCCGGGCGAACGGCCCGCAGGCCGTAGGCCAGACCTAGCAGGGCCACCGCCACCGACACCACCAGCACCAGCTCCCGGGCCGGGGCGATGAGGCCGGTAACGCTGAGAAGGGCCGCCAGCAACGCCACGCCCAGTGCCGGCAGGCCCATCCAGACCACGGAATACCAGCCGTACTGCTGGGGCCGGGAATGCATGCGGACGCCGGATGCGATGGTGTTCACCGCCTTGCCGCGCCCGAGGCGATAGGCCAGCAGGCCAAGTGGCGCCAGCACCGCCATCAGCAGCAGAGTCGTCGTCCCGATGCCCAATTGGCTATCCCGTATCGCCGAGGAAAATACACGGGTAGGCCACGCCCAATCCGGACACGACCACCACGGCGCCGAATACTCACTCAGACGATCGGGTCTTGCAACTCATGATTGCCTCAAGTCCCTCATGAGACCCGGGCAATGCCGGCAATGCTCCGCCGTTTTCAGGGAAAGAGTCGCGGGTCAGGACTCCTTTTTGTCAGTGCCCCGGGGCTCGCCGGCGTTGACGATGGCCTCCATCTCGCTCAAGTCGATGTGACGGCGATGTGACAATTTCGTGACAGTCGAAAAGTGCCGGCGGGTCGCCCGCCGAATCGGTGGCCGGTCTCAGAGACCCGGCACTGGCTGTTCCCAGGCCTCGCGCTCTACCGGCTGCTGGGGCTCAACGATGGCTCGCAGCTGCAGTTCGAATACCAGGGTCTCCTCGGGGCCAATCTGGCCGCCCCCCGAGGTTCCATAAGCCAGGTCCGGCGGGATGACCAACCGCACCTCACTACCCACGGGAAGGGCGTTCAGGACCTGCTGCCATCCCGGGATGGTGCGATCCACGGGCACCGTCGCCGGCTCAGGGTCGCGCCGGGAGCTGTCGAACTCCCGTCCGTCCACGTGCCAGCCCCGGTAATGGACCTGCACCCAGCTGGACTCCCCGGGAATCTCCCCCGCCCCCTCACGGAGCATTTCCACCTGCAGGCCATTGTCGAAGGTCACGACACCGGACCGTTGACCATTGCTGGCGCGGTAAGCGGATCCCGCCTCGGCATTGATACGGGCCAGCAGGATCCGGTCCTCGATTTGCTCGGGAGTCAGGCCACAGGATCGGGCACCGACAAAGATCAGCACCAGGGCCAGCAAACTGAAAATAATGAGTCGATGCATGAAGGCGTGATTCAGGGACGACCGAGGGCCCATTCCACGGCGAGACGCCGCGCGGCCGCCCGATCCTCGTCATCCAGGTTTTCATCCAGCCGCCGCCGCAGTTGTTCACCGAGCGGATCCCCTTCCGCTGCGGCGAGATTGGCCCACTTGGCGGCCAGAACCGGATCAGCGTCCACGCCCTGTCCCTGCTGATACATGAACGCCAGCCAGCCCTGCATCTGCCCATGGCCATGGTCGGCGCCAATGCGGGCATAGCGGGCCGCCTCCTGATCATCCACCGGATGATCACCGATGCCTTCCATGTAGAGCCGCGTCAGGAAATAGGCCGCCATGATCTGGCCCTCATCGAGGGCTTCTTCCAGCAGGCCTTTCGCCTGGAAAACCCGATGGGGCGCGCGGCCGCCGAGGGCATCGGAGATCAGCACCGAGGCCCAGGCGGTCTTGGCCGGGGTGTGCTGGGCATCAATGGCGTGACCGAACCAGTGCTCGGCCCGTTCGCGATCCCGGTCCACTCCGTCCCCGGCCAGATACATCCAGGCCACCTTGAGCGCAAATGCATCGGCGCCCGCCATCGCCGCGCGGCTGTACCAGTGTGCTGCCCGCTCGCCATCCCGGGGTACACCATGGCCCTGCTCGTGGATCCAGCCCAGGTGAGTCATGGCGGTGGCGGATCCGGCTTCCGCGGCCCGCCGGAAAGCCTGGCGCGCCCCCGTCCAGTCCGGTGGATCCTGTGAGAGCAGCGCGTGCGCCCTGGTCTCCGCCGCCTCGGGTGGGCCGTCCATCGCCGGGGCCGCGGCAGCGGTGCCGACCAGCAACAACAGGCAGACGGTGAGAGAGCGCAACCGCATGGTGCCCACCTCCAGTGGCATTCGTGACAGAGCGGGACGACCCAGGACCATCACGCATCACTACACACCATGCGTGTTACAGATTTTTGACAGCGGGCCGGTTACTCCAGGTCAGAGCGGCTCACGGTTACCCGGTCTTCCACCCGCTGACGCCACTCCATTCGCTGCTCTGCCGGCATGGGGATCAGACCTTCGTCCACCAGCAGACCCCCCTCACCGATCATCAGCTCATCCATGAATAGATCCAGAAACTCATCCAGCCCAGTGACCGCTGCCTCATGGGCCGCCTTGATGTAGAGCCACATGGAGCGGGACACCGGATACTCGCCGCTGGAAATGCTCTCGACGGTGGGCACGGCGCCATCAATGGTCGCACCGGCAATGGTGTCGCGGTTTTCCTCGAGAAAGCTGAAGCCGAAGATGCCCACCGCTTCCCGGTTCTGCCGAATCCGCTGAACGATCAGGTTGTCGTTTTCTCCGGAGTCGACATAGGGGCCATCAGCCCGGATTCGGCTGTAGGGCCGCGGATAACCCAGGCTTTCACTGACGGCTTCCATGACCAGCTCCTCGAACGCATCGCGGGTGCCGGAGGTGGAAGGCGGACCCAGCACCTCGATACGGCGCTCCGGCAGCGCATCGTCAATCTGATTCCAATGGGTATAGGGGTTATCAACCAGCTCGCCTCCCCGGGGCACCTGCGCGGCCACGGCCAGGGTCAGTTGTTCCCGGGTCAGGGCGAGGGGTTCGTTGTCGATGCTTTGAGCCACCACAATGCCATCGGCGCCAATCTGCGCTTCGACAATATCGTTGACGCCATTGTCCTGGCAGCGATCAAACTCACTGGTTTTCATGCGGCGGGAGGCGTTGTTGATGTCCGGTGTGTTCAGCCCGACGCCGTCGCAGAACAGGCGCATGCCACCGCCGGACCCGGTGGCTTCGACCACCGGCGTGCGAAGGCCGGTGATGGCACCAAACTCCTCCGCCACGTAACTGGTAAACGGAAAGACGGTGCTTGATCCGACAATCCGTAGCTGCTCTCGCTCGGACGCCGCAGCCGTCGAAGCCAGGGCCAGTCCGGTCACCATCGCCACAGTGATCATCTTCCAATGGGACATTAACGACTCCTCGTGGTGCTGTCTGAAAACACCGCACAGGATAGCGTGAAAATCGGGCAATGACTTGACCGGAAAACCAGCGGTCAGGACACCCGAGTTGCGATGGTGCGGCCGTCTGCGCCGGCACAACCTCGAACCGGCTCCGGGAAACGGCAGCAGAACCGGCTACCCTCCCCCGGGCTGCTTTCGATATCGAGAGTCGCGCCGTGGCGGGAGAGGGCATGCTTGACGATGGCGAGGCCCAGGCCGGTGCCTGCGGCGCGCCCCGAGCCCCCCGGATCCACCCGGTAGAATCGCTCCGTAAGTCTTGGCAGGTGCTGCGGGGGAATGCCCCGACCGGTGTCAGTGACCGCCAGGCAGGCCTCGCTGCCCTCCTGATGCCAGTCGACGGTGATTCGCCCGCCAGGCTCGGTGTATTTGACAGCGTTGGTGAGCAAATTGGACAAGGCGCTGCGGATTTCATCGGCATCGCCACGAACGGTGAGGTCCGGGTCCACCGCCGTGCTGAGCTCATGCTGATCACTGCTGAAGCGCCTGGCCTCCTCAACGGCCGACTCAACAATCGACGGCATGTCCACGGCCATGGCTTCCACCGCCGGAGCCTCTGTCTCCAGGCGGGACAGCAGCAGCAGATCATCCACCAGCAAGCTCATGCGCTCGATCTGCTCTTCCATCAGCGTCAGGGATCGGCCGAGTGGCTTGTCGTCACCCACCTCGTGATCGGCGATCTGCTCGGTCATGCCCCGCAGCACGGTCAGGGGTGTCCGGAATTCGTGGGAAATATTGGCCACGAAGTCCTGGCGCATGGTTTCCAGCCGGTGCACCTGGGTCACGTCACGGGCGAGCAGCAGTTGCTGGTCAAGACCGTAGGGCACCACGCGGATTTCCAGCATGCGCCGGGCGTTGCGCGGCGCCGGAATTTTCACCGCCTCGTTCCAGTCGGCCCGATTCAGGTAACCGGTGAACTCCGGGTGCCGGATCAGGTTGGCAATTCGCACCCCCTGATCCCGGGGCCAGTCGAGGGCCAGATAGTGGGTGGCCACCCGGTTCCACCACTGGATGGCACCGTTGCCATCCAGGACCACGGTGCCGTCGGGCATGGCGTTGGCGCTCTCCCGGAAGCGTTGCAACAGGCCGCTGAGACGGTGACGGCGGTGTCGCTGACGCTGCTGACGGCGCACCATGATGTCGAACACCTCGCCCCACAGGCCGGTGGCCTTCGGCGGGCTGGTTCGCCGACTACGCCGCAGCCACGATTCCAGGCGGTAGAGTTGATAGCCGTGGAATCCCAGTGCCCCCAGAGCCGCCATCAGCAGCACCAGCAGCGGCTGGCCGACAAGGAGACCCATCAGGACGACCACGGTGGTGCCAGCCACGAAGCGAGCGATGGCCGCCGGCCATGGGCTGCTGCTCAGCATTCGAGGCCCGGGTCAGTCCCCCGACATGCGATACCCCGCGCCACGCACCGTTTCGACCAGGTCGTCGTGACCGGTTGGCGCCAGGCTGCTGCGCAAACGGCGGATGTGCACATCGACAGTTCGCTCCTCGACGTAGACGTTGGCTCCCCAGGACATTATCGAGTAATTGGGCACGATTGAACACGCGCTCGGGATGGGTCATCAGGAAATGCAACAGCCGATATTCCGTTGGTCCAAGGGTTACCGCGCGGCCTTTGGCGGTCACCCGGTGGCTGGCCGGGTCCAGTCGCAGGCCGCGAATCTCCACCGGCTGATCATCCGCCGCCGGCTGAGCGCGCCGCAGAACGGCATTAATCCGCGCCACCAGCTCCCGGGGCGAGAAGGGCTTGGCCACGTAGTCATCCGCCCCCACATCGAGCCCCCGAACCCGATCCGCCTCCTCGCCCCGTGCCGTCAGCGTGATGATCGGCAGGTCCCGGGTTTCCCGACCCCGCTTCAGGCGGCGGGCAAAATCAATGCCGCTCTCGCCGGGCAGCATCCAGTCCAGCACCACGAGATCCGGCAGGCTCAGGCTCAGCGCGGCACCCGCGTCCTCGGCCGACTCCGCATGCCGAACCCGATGTCCAGCCCTCTCCAGAGCCAGCGCCACCATCTCGCGGATGGCCGGTTCATCTTCTACCAGCAGAATGCTCGGCATTGGCATCCCCCTTTCGCATGCCCGGGTCGGATGGTACTGAGGCTTTTGTTACAGCTCCATGACAGCGCCGGGCGCTGGCGGGGGTGCCCGGAGATTGGTACATTTCGCCGCATGCGTTATTTCGTCTCCCTGGCTCTTCTGCTGGCGCTTTTATGGCTGGGCCTGTCGGGGGTTTACAAACCTCTGTTGCTCATCCTTGGCGCCGCGTCCGTGGCACTGGTGGTCTGGCTTACTGAGCGCATGGAGGTGCTGGGGGCGGAACATGACCCGGGGACCCTGTCCTGGCGACTGGGGGCCTACTGGATCTGGCTCGTCTGGCAAGTGGTGCTTGCCAACATCGCGGTGGCCCGGGCGGTCCTCGATCCCCGCCGCATCCGCCCGCGGATGATTTCGGCCCCGGCCAATCAGCGTACACGGGTCGGCCAGGTGACCTACGGCAACTCCATCACCCTCACCCCCGGTACCGTCACCACCCGTCTGGACAGTGATTCCCGACAGCTCGAAATCCATGCGCTCATCCCGGAGGCGGTGGCGGACATCGAGGGCGGAGAAATGGGGCGTCGGGTGCAGTGGCTGGAGGGCAAGCCATGATGGACGCGGTGCTGCTGGCCACCATTCTGGCCATTTTCACCACCATGGCGCTGGCGCTCTGGCGGGCGATCGCCGGCCCATCGGTGTACGACACTATTGTCGGGGTCAACGTGTTCGGCACCAAAACCGTCCTGCTGATTGCGCTGATCACCTATTTCGGCGGCAACGACGATCTGATCGATGTCGCCATCGTCTACGCACTCATCAACTTCCTGGCGGTCATCGCGGTGCTCAAACTGGTCCGCCACCGGGATCTGGCGGCGGCACCGGAGAAGGCCGATGACTGAGGGAGTCATCGACATCCTGTCAGCCCTCATGCTGCTGACCGGCAGCGCCTTCGCCGTGATCGGCGGCATCGGGATCATGCGGTTCCCCGATGTTTACACACGGCTGCATGCCGGCGGCATCACCGATACGCTGGCGCCGTTGCTGATCGTCGGCGGACTGGTGCTTCAGTCCGGATTCAGTCTGTTGTCCTTCAAGCTCCTGCTCATTCTGCTGTTCCTGCTATTTACAACGCCCACGGCGTCTCATGCCACGGCCCGGGCAGCCATGGCAGCGGGCTGGCGGCCACTGGGTAAGAACAGTAAAAAGACGGACGGGGAGGAATCATCGAACACCTAGTCGACATTGTGCTGCTGCTGCTGTTGATGGTGGTGGGCCTGGGCGTGGTGCTGACCCGGGATCTCCTCAAGGCCACCATGCTCTTTGCCATCTACTCGCTGACCATCGCGGGGCTGTTTGCGGCACTGGATGCGGGCGATGTGGCGCTGACCGAGGCCGCCGTTGGTGCCGGCATCAGCACCATCCTGATCCTCGCCGTGCTGGCACTGGTGCCGCGCCACGAAAAGCGTCGCGGCGGCCATAACCTGGCGGCGCTGTTTACCGTGCTGGTCACCGGGGCGGCACTTGTCTACGCCTCGCTGGACCTGCCGGAGTTCGGGGCAGCGGACAACCCGGTCCATCAGCATGTGGGTCCGTATTACATCGAGCAGACCTACTCGGACATGGGCATTCCGAATCTGGTGGCCGCGGTGCTCGCCGGGTACCGCTCCATTGACACCATGGGCGAAGCGGTGGTGATTCTGACTGCCGGGATCGCGGTTTATGCCCTGCTCTCGGTGCCGCCGCGCCGCCGTCGAAAGAAGGGACCCCCGGCATGAAAGACAACCCGATACTGGTGGTCGTCGCCCGGTTCCTTATCCCACTGGTGATGCTGTTTGGCCTGTATGTGCAGTTCCATGGCGAGTACTCGCCGGGCGGTGGCTTTCAGGCCGGCGTCATTTTTTCGGCGGGCTGGATTCTTTTTGTATTCGTCTACGGACTGGAAACCGGTCTGCGCATCATCCCGCCCGGCGTCATCTACACCCTGGCTTCACTGGGCGTGCTGCTCTACTGCTTCATCGGCCTGCTCGGCGTGATCCTGGGTGGTCGTTTCCTGGATTTCTACCCGCTCCTGGAATCCCCCCACGCTGCCCAGCAGGCGGGCATCATTCTGGTGGAGTTTGGCGTCGGAGTGACGGTGGCCACAGTGGTCATGCTGTTCTTCCTGATGTTCGCCCGCCGGCGCGGTGAGGAAATTGCCGGCGGCCTGGACCCGGACGCCGAGGACGAGCCGCAGCCGGACGAGGACGACTGGCGATGACGGTGCTCAGCTTCTTCAATTACTGGGCGGTGATTGTGCTGATGATGATCGGCTATTACTGCATGATCGTGCGCGGCAACATGATAAAGAAAATCATCGGCCTGGGCATTTTCCAGACGTCCGCCTTCATTCTGTTCATCTCCGCGGGCAAGGTGATCGGGGGGTCGACCCCCATCCTGCGAGAAGGCGTCGACATCCATGCCAACCCGCTGCCTCATGTCATCATCCTCACCGCCATCGTGGTGGGCGTGGCCACCACGGCAGTGGGACTGGCCTTGACGGTACGCATCCGCGAGGCCTACGGCAGCATCGATGATGACGCCATTGACGCCGTTGAAGAGGGCGACGGCGAATGACGCTACCCGCCACGGACCTGATGCCCTTCATCGTCCTGGTGCCGCTGATCGCCGGGCCGATATGTGCTTTGCTGCCGGGGCGCCAGTGGCCCTGGCTGATCGCCACCCTCAGCACCGCCGCCGCGCTGGTGCTATCCGCCATCACGCTGGCGGCAGTCTTCGATGGCAGCACGCTGCGCTATCCCTTTGGCAACTGGATGCCGCCCATTGGCATCGAATATCGAGTGGATGCCGCCAGCGCCTTCGTGGCCCTGCTGATCACCGGCGTCTCGACGGTGCTTCTGCCGTGGGCCAAGGTGCTGGTGGATGACGAGGTGCCGGAGCGTCAGAGCGCTTTTTATGCCCTGTTCCTGATCGCCATGGCCGGTCTGCTGGGGATCACCCTAAGCGGCGATATCTTCAACGTCTTCGTGTTCCTGGAAATTTCTTCCCTCGCCACTTACGCCCTGATCGCCCACGGCCGGGATCGACGCGCACTGCTGGCCGCGTTCCGCTACCTCATCATGGGGACGGTGGGCGCGACCTTCCTGTTGATTGGCATTGCCTTCATCTACATTCTGACCGGCTCACTGAACATGGCGGATCTCGGTGATCGCCTGGTGAACCATCAGGACTCCCGGGCCCTGCAGGTGGCCCTCGGCTTTATCGTGGTGGGATTTTCCATCAAGCTGGCGCTGTTTCCCCTGCACCACTGGCTGCCCAATGCCTACACCTACGCGCCGTCCCTGATCAGCGCGTTCCTGGCGGCCACCGCCACCAAGGTGGCGCTCTACGTGATGCTTCGGTTCGTCTTCGATGTCTTCGGCGCCGACTACAGCTTCCTGGCCCTGCCCCTGAGTGCCGGCTTCATGGCCCTCGCCATCGGCGGCATGCTGATGGGCTCCTGGCTGGCCATCCTGCAGAGCAACCTGAAGCGCATGCTGGCGTACTCGTCGGTGGCCCAGGTGGGATACATGGTGCTCGGCGTCAGCCTGGTGACCCTGACCGGATTGACGGCGTCGTTTCTGCATCTGTTCAACCACGGGCTGATGAAAGCCACCCTGTTCGCCAGCGTCGGACTGATCATCTGGCGGTGCGGCAGCGTCCAGATTCAGGACCTGCGGGGTATCGGGCGGCAGATGCCCTGGACGTTGACGGCGTTCGCCCTGGGCGGCGTCAGCCTGGTTGGCATTCCGCCCACCGCCGGCTTCATCAGCAAGTTCTACCTCATCAGTGCGGCGGTGGAAGCCGGTCAGGTCTGGCTGGTGGTGCTGATCCTGATCACCTCGCTCATGGCAATCGTCTACATCGCCCGCATTGTGGAAGTGGCATGGCTCCAGCCCCGGCCTGAGGACGCGCCGACGGTGAAAGAAGCGCCCTGGTCGTTACTGGTGCCGGTGTGGATCATGGTGGCCGCGAATTTCTGGTTCGGCATTGATACCCGACTGACCGTCGGCGCCTCGACAGTGGCTGCCGAAGCGCTGAGTGGGGGGCTCCTGCCGTGACCCCGTTTGCCGCCGTTCTCATTCCGTTCATTGGCGCCGTCCTGATTTCGCTGGCCGCTCGTCGCCCCCTGCTTCGGGATGCCATCTGCTTTCTGGTCCCGATCCCGCTGTTTCTGACGGTGGTCACTCTGGCCTTCCGGCATTTGTCAGATGGCGAGGTCATCACCCAGCGCCTCATTGAACTGGTCCCGGGTCTGGAAATCACACTGGCCATCCAGCCGCTGGGCCTGGGTTTTGCCCTGCTGGCCTCGACGCTCTATATCGTCGCCACGCCTTATGCGCTGGGTTACATGAAAGCCGGCGGATACCAGAATCTCGCGCGCTTCATGGCCTGTTATGCCATCGCGCTGGGCGCGGCCATGGGGATCGCGTTTTCCGAGAACCTGCTGACCCTCTATCTTTTCTACGAAATTCTTTCGGTTTCCACCTATCCGCTGGTCGCTCACACCGGCACCGACAAGGCCAAGAGCGGGGCCCGGACTTATATCGCGCTGCTGCTGGTCACCAGCGTGGGCTTCATGCTGCCGGCGATGATCTGGATATGGCACGCCACCGGCACCTTGAGCTTTACCAGCGGAGGCATCCTGGCGGGCCAGGTCTCTCCACTGGCTGGCGCGGTCCTGCTGGTTGTCCTGCTCTACGGCATCGGCAAGGCAGCGCTCATGCCCTTCCATCGCTGGCTGCCATCGGCCATGGTCGCGCCAACGCCGGTGTCGGCCCTGCTGCATGCCGTGGCGGTGGTGAAAGCTGGCGTGTTCAGCGTACTGACCGTGGTGCTGTACATCTTCGGGCTGGACTATCTGCGGGAACTGGTAACCCAACCGGCGATGCTCTACATCGCGGTATTCACCATGCTGGCCGCCTCGCTTGTGGCCATGCATCAGGACAACCTCAAGGCCCGGCTGGCGTATTCCACGGTCAGTCAGCTGGCCTATATCGTCACCGGGGCGCTGCTGGCGACCCAGCTGGCTGCCATCGGCGGCGGCCTGCACATGTTCATGCACGGCTTTGGCAAAATCACGCTGTTTTTCTGCGCCGGGGCCATTTACGTGGCCAGCGGCATCAACACCGTCAGCGGCATGGACGGCCTGGGACGCCGCATGCCGCTCACCATGCTGGCGTTTTTCATCGGCGCCCTGTGCGTCATCGGCCTGCCGCCCACCGGCGGCTTCTGGAGCAAATGGTACCTGGTCAGCGGTGCCTGGGAGGCTGGCTATAACCTGGTGGTGGGCGCATTCATTCTCAGCACCCTGCTCAATGTGGCCTATCTGATGCCGCCGGTGATGCGCGCATTCCTGCGGCCACCCCCCGATGACGACCCGGTTCGATATCAGTACGCCGAGGCACCGGCGCTGTGTCTGGTGCCGTTGTTGATCACGGCGGTGGGCACCCTCGCCCTCTTCATCGTGGCAGGACCCGCCTTCGAGATGCTGGCGAGGGGTGTGCCTTGATGACAGGGAGGATGCCTGGATGAGCGCTGTCAACCTCACATCCCGCCTGCTGGAGGCCCTGGTTCGACGAGCGCGGCTGCTGCGCTGGCTGATGCTGGCCCTCATGGCGATTGTGGTGCTGATCGATGTCCTGGTCCCGGCGGCTTACACCCGGTTCCCCTGGGACGGGATTCCGGGATTCACCGCGGTTTATGCGTTCATCGGCGCCCTGGTATTGATCGGACTCTACAAGGCCATTGGCTTCGGACTGGTTTACCGCTCGCCGGACTACTACGGGACGTCTGACGATGAGTGAGTGGCTGCATCCGGCATTATGGCTCGGCCTGGGGGCGCTGCCACTGGCGCTGCTCCGGGGCCGCCTCCGCCAGCTCTGGCAATTGGCCCTGCCCCTGCTGGTGTTGCTCATGGTGGCCAACCTCGAGACCGGGACCCAGGTGACGGTACCGCTGGGCCCCCTGGAATTGATGCCGCTCCGCGTGGACAGCCTGAGCCTGGCATTCGCCTGGATATTTGCCTTGATTCTTTTCCTCGGCAACGTCTTCGCATTGCGGGTGGACGACCCGGCCCAGCATGTGGCCGCCATGCTCTACGGCGCGGCGGGCATTGGCACCGTTCTCGCCGGCGATCTGATTACCCTGTATGTCTTCTGGGAGATCATGATGATCGCCTCGGTATGGCTCATCTGGCGGAGTCGGCGCCAGGCGGCCTACCACGCCGGCATGCGATACCTGATCGTTCACGCCCTGG
Organism: Spiribacter sp. 2438; assembly: GCF_009676705.1. GTDB lineage: Bacteria > Pseudomonadota > Gammaproteobacteria > Nitrococcales > Nitrococcaceae > Spiribacter. The sequence goes on from NZ_CP046046.1 coordinate 1,522,979, forward strand.
GCGGCATGTTCCTGCTGGTCGGCATAATCGCCTACTGGCAGGCCAGCGGCAGCATCACCTTCGACGCCGTCAGTACCGGCCACATCGCTTTCTGGCTGATCCTGGCGGGGGTGCTCGTCAATGCGGCGGCGCCGCCACTTCATGCCTGGCTACCGGACGCCTACCCCGAAGCCACGGTCACCGGCATTGTGTTCCTCAGCGCGTTTACCACCAAGGCGGCGGTTTACGTTCTCGCCCGGGGCTTCCCTGGCGAGGAAATGCTAGTCTGGCTGGGCGTATTCATGATCCTCTACGGGGTCACCTACGCGTTTCTGGTCAATGACATTCGGCGGTTGCTGGCCTATCACGTCATGAGCCAGGTGGGCTACATGGTGGCAGCGGTTGGCCTCGGCAGTGCCTTGGCCATTGCCGGCGCCGCCGCCCATGCGGCCACCAACATCATCAACAAGTCAGTGCTGCTGATGGGCGCGGGCGCGGTTCTGAAGATGACCGGCACCAGCAAGCTCACCGAGCTCGGTGGTCTGTACCGCAGCATGCCCATCACCTTCCTGCTCTACATGGTGGGCGGGCTGTCCATCTCCGCATTCCCACTGCTGAGCGGGTTCGTCAGCAAGACCATGATTTTGGAGGCGGCCGCGGTTGAGGGACGCGGCGCCATCTTCCTGCTGATGACCCTGGCCGGCGTGGGCACATTCATGAGCACCACCCTCAAACTCCCCTACTACACCTTCCTGGGCCCGGACTCGGGACTGCGCCCCGCCGAGGCGCCGCTGAACATGCGGATGGCCATGGGCCTGACCGCGCTGGTGTCACTGCTGATTGGCGTCATGCCACTCACCTTCCAGGCCCTCATGCCGTTTGCGGTGGAGTACAACCCCTACACCATCACCCACCTGCTCAAGGAAACGCAGCTGCTGCTCTTCACCGGGCTGGCGTTCTTCCTGCTGGTGGGGCTGCTGGGCGGCAAGAACAAACTGAGCCTGGATGTGGACTGGTTCTATCGGGTCGCCGGTCAGCGTCTCATGATCGGGATCCGGGATCAGGTGCGTGCCTTGGATCAGCAGGCGCGCCAGCGCTTCATGCAGCGGATCCAGCGGCTGGGCACGTACACCATCGAGCTTCGCCAGAGCCGCTATGCGCTTCGCAGCTGGTCCACCGGCTCGATGATGCTCTGGACCGCCGTGGTCCTGGCGCTGCTGCTGGTTTTCGGCTTGGGACGAGCTTAGCGAGGGGATGGAAAGGATGGTGCCGGCGCACGGACTCGAACCGCGGACCTACGCATTACGAATGCGTTGCTCTACCAGCTGAGCTACGCCGGCTTTCCGCGCGGAATCTTAGCGGAGCCGGCAAAATCAGACAAGCGCTCAACCCCAGCAGCGGGTGGCCAAATCGGAGCCGTCCGGGGAGTCAGAATTCCCGCCGGAGGCAGCACGTCCACCGTCAAATCGATACACGAGAATCCGACATCGGCCTGATCCAGTGGAGCCCGTGTCAGACCGGCGGACGGCTCGGAGCTGCCAGTGAGGAGAGTCGGTGGAAGCCCGACCCCAGTCGGCCTTACCCACCACGCCAACCTCGAAGCGATACTGCCCGGCCAGCTGCCGGCGACAGTCCAGATCGGCCTCATCCGGCCTGAATCCCTCAAAGCCCCCCTGCCGGAGCCGGTATAGCTGCATTTCCGTGGCCAGGGACACCAGACAGGCGCCTGCTCCGACCCGCTCGGCATCCGCCAGTGGCCCACGATAGGCGGGCATCGCAACCATTACCAGAATGGCGACGATGGCCAGCACCACCATCAATTCCACCAGCGTAAAACCCGTTTCGTCCGAACACGATGATCTGGCCGTCGCACGCATGTCCCCGAGCCTGCGCCACTGGTCAGTGCGCCGGAAGCAATGGCCGAGGAATGCGCTAGATTGCCGGATCGATGGAGCAGAACGGCTACACCCTGATTGGCCTGATGGCCGCCATTGGCCTGGCTGCACTGGTGACCGGCCTGGGGATGCCGTCATTCCTGACGGCCTGGGACCGGCATGCCCTCACCCTGACCGCCGATCGACTGATGGCGGACATTGCCTATGCGCGACATGAGGCCATGCTTCGAGGCGAGCGGGTGGTCCTTGAGCCCCGGCAGGAGGAATGGCGGAGCGGTTGGCGAGTCCGCCTGGCGATGGACCCGCCCGGTGAGGGTCCCAATCTTCGCACCCAGCCACCGTTGCCCGACCGACAGGCGCTGGAAACCAATGCGGGCATTGGCTCGCGGCTGACTTATCGACCGGATGGGCGTAGCGAGGGACCCGGTGGGGGCCTGCAGATGGGACGGTTTTTCCTCTGTCTCCATCAGGCTGGCACCGCCGGGCGGAGTATCGTGATCAGCTCCACCGGCCGTGCCCGGCTGAGTCGCGACCCGGCGGACCTGACCGGAAGCCGGTGCGCGCCTAATCCGTAACCGGCTGTATTTCACCCCGTTTCGGGATCGCGCGCATCAGGTCCCGGGGCATGGAAAACACCACATCCTCGGTATGGCTGCCACTGAGATCGGGGCGTTTCGCCCCCCACTCCGCCAGTCGGTCAATGACATCCCGGACCAGCGACTCCGGCGCCGATGCCCCTGCCGTGACACCAATTTTTTCCGCCGACTGGACCCACTCCGCACGAATTTCCGTGGCTTCATCGATCTGGTACGCCGACACCCCCATCCGCTGCGCCAGCTCGGTCAGCCGCAGGGTATTGGAGCTGTTGAAGGACCCCACCACCAGCACCACGTCCACCTGAGCCGCCAGTTCCCGCACCGCATCCTGACGATTCTGTGTGGCGTAGCAGATGTCATCCTTGCGGGGGCCTTCAATGGCCGGAAAACGCTCACGCAGCGCGTCCTTGACCGCCGCCGTATCATCCATGGAGAGCGTTGTCTGGCTGACGTAAGCGAGATTGCTTTCATCCCGGACTTCCAGATCCCTGGCATCTTCCGGCGTCTCGACCAGATAAATGCCGCCCTCGTGGGCCTGTTCCCCCACATACTGACCGAGCGTGCCATCCACTTCGGGGTGCCCGTCGTGACCGATCAGCACCACCTCGCGGCCCTGCCGCGCATGGCGTCGAACCTCCATGTGGACTTTGGTCACCAGCGGACAGGTGGCGTCGAACACGTGAAGGCCCCGCGCTACCGCTTCATCGCGGACCGCCTGAGAAACCCCGTGGGCAGAAAAGATCAGGGTCGATCCGGCCGGCACGCCCTCCAGCTCCTCGACGAATATCGCCCCTTTCTGCCGTAACTCATCCACCACCGTGCGGTTGTGGACCACCTCGTGCCGGACGTAGATGGGCCGACCAAACGCCTCCAGAGCCTGTTCGACAATGCTGATGGCCCGATCCACGCCGGCGCAGAAACCGCGGGGGTTCGCCAATTTTATTTCCTGCATGTTCTCGACTCTCTGAACAGTCCGATGAGAAGTAGCACAACCCCTACCGTAATCGCTGAGTCGGCCACATTAAAAGTCGGCCAGTGCCATCCGGCCAGATGCAGATCGATAAAATCGACCACGACACCCAGCATCAGGCGATCGACCAGGTTGCCCACAGCGCCCCCCAGCACGCCGGCGACGCCCAGGGCCTGCAGCCAGTCACTGCGGGGCAGTCCCCGCAGCCAAACCAGCAGATAGGCACTGATGGCAAGCGCCACGGCGACAAAGAACCAGCGCTGCCAGCCATCTCCGTCCGCCAGAAAACTGAACGCCGCCCCGGGGTTGAAAGCCAGTCGCAGATTCAAAAAGGGCAGCACCTCAACCGGCTCATAAGGCCGAAGCAGAGTCAGTGCCAGCCACTTGGTCATCTGATCCAGGGCGACCAGCGCGGCGGCGATCAGCACACCGGGTTTGAAAGCCGAGGTCGCCATGACGCGCTCAGGCAAATCGCCGATGCTCTCCGCTGCCGGAGACATTGCTGAGGCAGCGACCACACAGCCCGGGATACTCTGGATCCGCACCGACGTCGGCCTGCCGGTGCCAGCAGCGCTCACACTTGGGGTGAGGGCTCGCCTCCACCGAGAAGCGGAAGGGGGTTCCGTCATCCAGCTGCCCGGTCAGCGTCTCGCTGCCCGCGGCCTCCAGCGGATGCACCCGCGCCGCCGAGGTAATCAGCAGGAAACGCAGTTCCTCACCGAGAAGGCCCCAGCGCGTGGCCAGCGGTTCAGGGCAGAACAGATCCACTTCGGCCTCCAGGGTGGCTCCCAACACCTGCTCGTTTCGCAGGGCTTCAATCCGCTTGGCGACGATCTCCCGCAGCTGGAGGATGCTCTCCCAGAACGCATGATCCATGGGGCCCTCATCCAGCGGGAACAGGCCGTCATACCACTCTGCCTCGAATACGCTCGCCGCCCGCTCGCCGGGTAGATGCTCCCAGATCTCGTCGGCGGTGAAAGAAAGGGTCGGCATCAGCCAGCGCACCAGCGCCTCGGCGATGTGCCACATGGCCGTCTGGGCCGATCGCCGGGCAGTGCTGTCCGCCTGGGTCGTGTATTGCCGATCCTTGATAACGTCCAGATAGAAACCGCCCATGTCCAGGACGCAGAAATGGTGGACGCGCTGATGCAGCTGGTGAAAATCGAACCGATCACAATCGTCGATGACTGCCTGCTGAAGACGGTGGGCGCGGTCAATGGCCCAACGGTCCAGTGGCAACAGCTCGGAGGCGGGTAGCGCATTCACGGCGGGGTCGAAGCCCGCCATGTTGGCCAGCAGAAAGCGGGCGGTATTGCGCATTCGACGATAGGCGTCGGCGGCACGCTTGAGGATATCGTCCGATACGGCAATTTCGCCGGTGTAGTCCGACGAGGCGACCCAGAGCCTGAGAATGTCGGCGCCCAGCTGATTCATGACCGACTGGGGGGCAATGACGTTGCCCCGCGACTTGGACATCTTGCGGCCCTGCTCATCCACCGTGAAGCCGTGGGTGAGAACCGCCTGATAAGGCGGTGTGCCATTGATCATCATCGAGGTCAGCAGTGAGGACTGGAACCAGCCCCGATACTGGTCGCTGCCTTCGAGGTAGAGGTCCGCTGGCCAATCCAGATCATCGCGACCCCGGAGAACGGTTTCATGGGTGGTGCCGGAATCGAACCAGACATCGAGAATGTCATTGACCTTCTCGTACTGATCGGCCTCCTCGCCCAACAGGTCTTCGGCGTCGAGCTCGAACCAGGCATCGATGCCGTCCTTTTCCATGCGCTGGGCCACGGCCTCGATCAGCCGATCGGTCTCTGGATGGGGTTCGCCGGTGTTCCGATCCACAAACAGGGCAATGGGCACCCCCCAGTTGCGCTGGCGGGAAATGCACCACTCCGGGCGATTGCGCACCATGGCGGCCATGCGCTCCTCGCCCCAGGACGGCACCCAGTCGACATCGTCCAGAGCGGCCAGGGTCTTTTCCCGCACATCGCCTGCCTCGAGATTCAGGAACCACTGGGGTGTGGCTCGAAAGAGGATGGGTGTCTTGTGCCGCCAGCAATGGGGATAACTGTGCCGGTAGGGCTCGTGGTGCAGCAGCGCACCGACCTCGTCGAGACGCTGGACGATGTCCCGGTTGGCATCAAAGGCAAACTGCCCCTGAAAATCGCCCTCCACGAATCGACCGGCGCCGTCCAGCGGGTTATCCAGGGGCAGTTGATAGCGCTGACCGACCACGAAGTCGTCCACCCCGTGATCCGGCGCGGTGTGGACGCAGCCGGTGCCAGCCTCGGTGGTCACGTGGTCACCCAGGATCACCGGCACCTGTCGCGGCAGCCAGGGGTGCTGGAGACTCAGACCCTCGAGATCACGGCCGCGACAGCGCCCCACGATGCCGTAGTGTTCGATGCCGCATCGCTGGAGCGCCGTTTCATGCAAGTCATCCGCGATCAGCAACAACTCCTGCTCGTGCTCGACGGACACCAGGACGTAGTCGAAATCCGGATGCAGAACCACCGCCTGGTTGGCGGGCAGGGTCCAGGGCGTGGTGGTCCAGATCACCACCGAGACCGGCAGATCATCCGCCTCCACCGCTGAGCCGCAGCGGCGGGCGAATCCCGCCGCATCCACCGCGCGGAAACGCACGTCCACCGCCGGCGAGGTGTGCTCCTCGTATTCGACTTCGGCCTCGGCCAGCGCCGAGCCGCAGTCGGTGCACCAGTGGACGGGCTTGAAGCCGCGTTTGAGGTGGCCCTTGCGAACAATGGTGCCCAGCGCCCGGAGGATATTGGCCTCGGTGCCCGGCGCCATGGTGAGGTACGGCGAATCCCAGTCGCCCAGCACCCCCAGGCGCTGAAAGTCCTCGCTCTGTCCGGCGACCTGCTCGCTGGCGAAGGCGCGACAGGCATCCCGAAATGCCCGGGGGGTGACCGCCTCACCAGCCTTGCCAATGTCCTGCTCCACCTTGTGCTCGATGGGAAGCCCGTGACAGTCCCAACCCGGCACATACACCGCGTCATAGCCATCCAGGCTGCGGCTTTTGACGATCATGTCCTTGAGGATCTTGTTGACCGCATGGCCGATATGAATATCGCCATTGGCGTACGGGGGGCCATCATGCAGCACCCAGCGCTGACGTCCGGCCCGGGACTCGCGCAGTCGCTGATAGACCCCTTGTTCGCGCCATTTCGCCAACCGCTTGGGCTCGCTTTTCGCCAGGCCGGCGCGCATCGGAAAAGCGGTTCGGGGCAGATTGAGGGTGTCCTTGTAATCGCTCACGGGGTCATCCTGCTCTGTCGGGAATTGTATAACCTTGGGTCCGAAACCAGTGCCTGGCAGACGCCACATCGGCGGCAATCTGCTCGGAGAGCGCGTCCAGGCCCCTGAAATCCGTCTCGGGGCGCTGCCATTCCAGGAGCTCCACCGAGATGGTCCGGCCGTAAATGTCACCGCTGAAATCCAGCAGGTAAGTCTCCAGCAGGGTCTCAACCCCATTCACGGTCGGACGGGTGCCCAGACTGGCAACTCCGGGCCAGGGCTGATCGGCCAACCCATGAACCAGCACGTTGAATATGCCCCGCATGGGAGGGGGCTGATGGCCGAACCGCAGATTGGCCGTGGGCCAGCCCAGCTGGCGCCCCAGCGCCTGCCCACGCACCACCCGGCCGGAAATGGACAGGCGCCGTCCGAGCAGCGCTTCGGTCATCGCCATGTCACCCGCGGCCAGGGACCGGCGGACCCGACTGCTGCTTACCCGCTCACCTTCATGACTGATGGTGGGCATGCGCTGTAACTCGAAACCGTGATGGCGAGCGGCTTCCTCAAGCATGCCGTAGTCTCCCCGGCGTCGGTGGCCGAACCGGAAATCGTCACCGACCATCAGGAAGCGCGCGCCGATTCCATCCACAATGAGGCCCTGGATGAAGTCTTCCGCCGACTGGGCCGCCAGTCGGGCATCGAAACGAAGGCACAGGGTCCGATCCACCCCCAGGGAGGCCAGCACCTGCAGCTTGTCCCGCAGTCGGGTGATGCGCCCGGGCGCGTTGTCCGGTGCAAAGAACTCCCGCGGTTGGGGCTCGAAGATCACCACGGTGGTGGGCAGACCCAGCCGCTGGCCTGCCGCCTGCAACGTTTCAATGACCGAGCGATGGCCGCGATGGATGCCATCGAAGTTGCCGATGGTCGCCACGCTGGGACGATGTCTCGCCTTCAGATTGTGCGCGCCCCTCACGAGCTCCATGGGCTGCTCCGTCGCAGTCTGACCAAAAGCCGCCAGTATACGGTAGCGGGATCCCGTTCAGCCACGCGGGACCGCCGGCTCGATAAACTGCCGCGGCCGCCGTCCCCGAAGCCACAACACAAAGAAGTAAACCGCTGCTCCCGCCAGGATGAGGGCAGCCAGCGAGCCCGCCCGGCCGAATACCCCCTGATCAAGCCAGAAATCGGACTGGCTGGCCGGCCAGTAGAGCACGGCCCCCATGGCCAGCGCGGCCAGGCCGGAATCCCGCAGCAGGGCCGGCCAGCCCGGACAGGGCCGATAAACGCCGGCCTTTCGCAGCCCCCGGAACAGCAGGGCGGCGTTCACCCACGCCGCCAGGCCGGTGGCCGCCGCGAGCCCGGCATGAGCCACTCCCGTGCCGAACAGCGTCACCACCAGGGTAATGCTGAGTATCATATTGACGCCCATGGCGATGAGGGCGCAGCGCACGGGCCCACGGGTTTCCTGCCGCGAGAAGTACCCGGGCACCAGAACCTTGACCAGCACGAAGCCCATCAAGCCCATGCCATACGCCATGAGGCTCCAGCGGGCGGCGGCAACGTCTGCGGGGGAAAACTGGCCGTACTGGAAAAGTGTGGTGAGTAACGGCCCAGCCAGCACCACCAGCCCCACGGTGGCCGGCAGAATCATCAGCAACGTGATACGAAGGGCCCAGTCCAGCGTGGCATTGAAACGCTCCGGGGCCTGCGTCGAATATTCCCCGGAAAGCCTTGGCAGAATCACCGTGGCCAGCGCCATGCCAAACACCCCCAGCGGAAACTCCATCAGACGATCGGACCAGTAAAGCCAGCTGATGGAGCCGGCGATCAGAAAGGACGCCAGGATGGTGTCAAGCAACAGATTGATTTGCTGAACCGAGGTACTGAAGACCGTCGGCCCCATCAACCGGAGAATGCGCCGGACACCGGGGTGCTGCCAGTCCGGTCGTGGCCAGGCCAGCAACCCCCGCCGCCACAGGAACGGCAGCTGCAGGGCGAGCTGAAGGAAGCCGGCCACCGGCACCGCCAGCGCCAGCGCCAGGACGCCATTGGCGAACTGCGGCGCCAGCCAGATGGCCGCCGCGATCAGGCAGAGATTCAATAACACCGGTGCGAAAGCCGGCGGACCGAAACTCTCGTAGGTGTTCAGCACCGCGGCAGCGGCGGCGGTGAGCGCAATGAGCAAAAGGTAAGGGAAAGTCAGGCGCAGCATGTCGCTGGCCAGTGCCAGCTGCTCGGCGTCGCCGGCAAAGCCCGGGGCGAACACCCGGACCAGCCCCGGAGAACCCAGAACCGCCAGGATGGTGATGGCCAGCAGCACCAGGGCCAGGCAACCCGTGGCCCGGGCAAACAACTGTCGAACCGCTTCGTCGCCGCCGGCCTGGCGCTCAGCGGCCAGCACCGGCACGAATGCCTGCTGAAAAGCCCCCTCGGCAAACAGCCGACGGAAGAAGTTGGGAATTTTAAAAGCGACAAAGAAGGCATCGGTCGCCGCGGACGGCCCGAAGACGACTCCCAGGACGATGTCCCGAACCAGCCCCAGCACCCGGGAAAACAGCGTCCAGCCGCCAAATGTCGTTATTGACCGCAGCATGCCTCGGCCCCAGCGCCCCTTTTCACCCTCTCGGACCGGTGCCCGGGCCGATCCCAGTTGACATTTCGTCGACGGATTCGCATATTACCGCTCTTTTCTCCCGGACACAGATTTCAACAGGAGCAGCCCGTTGGCCAATATCGCCTCTGCCAGAAAACGCGCCCGTCAGGCCGAAATCCGGCGCCGTCACAATCAGGCCCGTCGCTCGATGATGCGCACCAAACTCAAAGAGGTGACCGTTGCCATCGCCAAGGGCGATCGGGCCGCCGCCGAGGCCGCGTACGCCGAGGCCGTTCCGGTGCTCGATCGGATGGCGACTCGCGGTGTGATTCACCGCAACAAAGCCGCTCGCCACAAGAGCCGGCTGGCGCAGCAGATCAAGGGTCTGGCCTGAGGCCGTCATCCTGGACGGCCCAGCGGTCGGCACTCAGCCGGTCAGTACCAGATTGTCGCGGTGAATGAGCTCCGGCTCGGTGACATAACCCAATAGCGACTCGATACGATGACTGGGCTGCCCGCACAGCGCCCGGGCAGCCTGGGAGTCATAATTGACCAGCCCTCGCGCCACTTCATCACCGGCCTCGTCCACGCAGGCCACCATTTCGCCGCGCCGGAATTCGCCTTCGACCTCTCTCACACCCACCGACAGCAGGCTCCGGCCCTGGTCCCGCAACACGCGAACCGCGCCGGCATCCAGCCAGAGACGGCCCCGAGCCTGCAACTGACCGGCGAGCCACTGCTTGCGGGCCACCAGGCGCGCCTGGGACGGAGTCAACAGCGTGCCCGGCGCCTCCCCGGCGAGCACCCTTGAGAACACATCATCCTCCCGGCCCGAGGCGATCAACGTCGCCGCGCCGGCCCGGGAGGCCCGACGGGCGGCGAGCACTTTGGCGCGCATGCCGCCGCTGCCCAGCACGCCCGGCGCATCCGAGCACATGGCTTCCAGCCGCTTGTCGTCCGCCTGGGCCTCGTTGATCAGCGCCGCATCCGGGACCACCCGGGGATCTGCCTCGAAGAGTCCCTGCTGGTCGGTGAGAAGCACTAGCAGATCGGCCTCGATGAGATTGCTGACCAGCGCCGCCAGTGTGTCGTTGTCCCCGAAGCGGATCTCTTCGGTGGCCACCGTGTCATTCTCGTTGACCACCGGAATGACCCCGACCTCCAGCAACGCACGCAGGGTGACACGGGCATTCAGATAACGCTGACGATCCGCCAGGTCTTCGTGGGTCAGCAGCACCTGGGCCGTTTTCAGCCCAAACCGCTGAAACGCGGACTCATAGGCCTGCACCATGCCCATCTGTCCCACCGCTGCGGCAGCCTGCAGGTGATGCAGGGCGCTGGGGCGGCGGGCCCAGCCCAGCCGCTGGATCCCCTCGGCCACGGAGCCGGAAGACACCAGCACCACCTCCACCCCCTGGGCGCGGGCCGCCACGATCTGCGAGGCCCAGCGCTGGATCTGTTCGTGGTCCAGACCCCGGCCATTGTCCGTCACCAGGGCACTGCCAACCTTCACCACCCACCGGCGGCTGTCCGTCAGGGCCTGGCGTGCGTTCATTGTTGATCCTCGTCCATTGCCTGGAGCCTCTGCATCACCGCCTGACACAGGCTCCGAACCCCGTCGCCGGTTTCCGCCGAGACAAAGAATGCCGGGCCGCTCCAGCCGAGGGAGGCTTTCAGCTCATCCAGAACCCGGGCGCGTTCGTCCTCGGGGAAAAGGTCCGCCTTGTTAAGCACCAGCCAACGCTCACGACTGGCCAGAGTCTCGCTGTAGGCCGCTAGCTCACCCACCACCGAACTGACTTCACGGGCGAGATCGCGCTCGTCGTAAAGGCCCGCAGCGTCCACCACATGGAGCAAGAGTCGGGTTCGGGACAGATGACGCAGAAAGCGGATGCCCAGGCCCGCGCCCTCCGCCGCCCCCTCAATCAGCCCGGGGATATCCGCCACGGTAAAACTGCTGCCCGGCCCAACCCGCACGACCCCCAGTCCAGGGTAGAGGGTGGTAAAGGGATAGTCCGCCACCCGCGGACGAGCCGCAGACACTGCCCGCAGGAAAGTGGACTTGCCAGCGTTTGGCGTGCCGAGCAACCCGATATCGGCGAGCAGCTGCAACTCCAGTGTCAACTGTCTTTTCTCGCCGGGTGTCCCGGGGACCGACTGTCGGGGTGCACGGTTGGTGGAGCTTTTGAAATGCACGTTGCCAAGACCGCCGCGACCCCCCTCGGCCACACAGAGGCGCTGGCCCGGGCGCGTCAGATCACCGATCGCCTCGTCGGTGTCCACGTCCCGGACCAGCGTTCCCACCGGCACCGGGATGACGATGCTTTCACCGGCACGGCCCGCCATCTGCCGTCCCTGCCCGTTGTGGCCGCGCTCGGCGGCATAGTGGCGGGCGTGGCGGAAGTCCGCCAGCGTGTTCAGTCCGGGATCGGCTTCCAGCCAGACACTGCCGCCGTTGCCGCCGTCCCCACCGTCGGGCCCGCCATACGGGATGTACTTTTCACGGCGGAAGCTCACACAGCCGTTGCCGCCATCTCCGGCACCCACCCGAATCCGAGCCTCGTCAACGAACTTCATGCCAGTACTTCCGCCACAATCAAAAAACCCCGCACGGGGCGGGGCTCGTCCGACGCCTTGGCGAGTGAATCAGCCCGCCGGCTGCACACTCACCACACGGCGCTTGTGCGGGCCCTTGCGGCTGAACACCACCTGGCCATCCGTCTTGGCAAACAGTGTGTGGTCATTGCCGATACCCACATTGTCGCCGGCATGGAAATGGGTACCACGCTGGCGCACCAGAATGTTGCCCGCAATGACGGCCTGGCCGCCGAAGCGCTTCACACCCAGACGCTTGGATTGCGAGTCGCGACCGTTGCGCGTGCTGCCGCCTGCCTTTTTATGTGCCATCGATCTGTCTCCGCTTTGGACGTCTTAGCCGGCCTGGATGCCGGTGATTCGAACTTCGGTGTAATGCTGACGGTGGCCATAGTGCCGCTCATAGTCCTTGCGGCGCTTGAACTTCACCACCTCGATTTTACGGGCACGGGCCTGGTCAACCACTTCGGCGGACACCCGGCCGCCGTCCACCCGGGGCGTTCCGACTCGAATGTCGTCGCCGTCAGCGACCAGCAGAACCTCGTCAAAGGAAACCGTGTCGCCGGTCTCGGCGTTCAGCTTTTCGACCCGCAGCACGTCCCCCTCGGCGACTCGATACTGTTTGCCACCCGACTTGATTACCGCGTACATCGAAAACTCCAGGACAGTGATTCAAAGCCGCGAAAGGATAGCGGTGGACTCGCCCCGGGTCAAGCCACCAGCACCGCCGTGAGCCCCGTTGAAACGGGCTTTTGAGTGCTTGACACCCCCTACCCCCCTTTCTAGCATGCCGGACTCCAACCACCCTCAGGGTCTAGTCACATGCAAATCGCCCGGATCCGTGATCGAGTCGGCGGCGACATGGCCGCAGTCGATCACATCGTGCAGAACCGACTGCGCTCCGACGTGGCCCTGATCAATCAGCTGGGCAGCTACATTATCGGCGGTGGCGGCAAGCGGCTGCGGCCGATGGTAACGGTTCTGATGGCACGGGCCATGGACCGGGAGCTGGCCGGCGATCGCCACGCTTTACTCGCGGCGACAGTGGAACTCATCCATACCGCCACCCTGCTGCATGATGACGTCGTCGACGAATCGGTGGTGCGTCGCGGGCGGGAAACGGCCAATCACCTGTGGGGCAACGAGGCCAGTGTCCTGGTCGGCGACTTCCTGTACACCCGGGCTTTCGAAATGATGGTGGAACTGGACGACATGGCCACCATGGCGGTGTTCTCCCGAACCACCAACCGCATCGCCGAAGGCGAAGTGATGCAACTGATGCATGTCCATGACCCGGAGGTCACCGAGGCCCGCTACCGGGAAGTGATCTACCGCAAGACCGCGGTACTGTTCGAGGCTGGCTGTCAGCTCGCCGCCATGCTCGTAACCCCGGGCAATCGGGATTTGGTGGCCGCCGCTGCCGACTACGGGCGTCACCTGGGCACCGCATTCCAGCTGGCGGATGATGTCCTGGACTACGAAGGGGACGCCGACACCATCGGCAAGAATCTGGGTGATGACCTGGCAGAGGGCAAGCCGACGCTGCCCCTGATCCACGGCATCGAGCATGCGGATCCGGATCGGGCGGAACGGCTCCGGGAGGCCATTCGCAAAGGTGATCGGGGCGCCATGGAAACGGTCCGTGAAGCAATTGCGCACACCGGGTCGATTGCCTATACTCGCGACCTTGCCAAACAGGAAGCCGGGCTGGCTGAAAAGGCGTTAGAAGCGCTTCCTTCCAGCGACTTCCGTGAGGCCCTCGGTGAGCTGGCCCGCTTCTCGGTGGGACGCAATTACTGAGGCATCCATCGGGGTGTAGCTCAGCTTGGTAGAGCACTGTCTTCGGGAGGCAGGAGTCGCTGGTTCGAATCCAGTCACCCCGACCATCAATTTTCCGCTCCATTGCCAACCCGTTAACGGACAGGGTTGATGGCGTCTGCTGGAATCAGGTCTTTCGCAGGCCACAGCGGAATGCACCATGTCCCGGGTCCCCACGCGTCCCGCACTATCCCGTGAACTGATCGCCGAAGGGCTGATCACCGCTGAAAGCATGGATGATGCCCAGCAGGCCGCCCGCGCCGCCGGCATCCCGTTGATGCAGCACCTGCTGGACAGCGGCCTGATCCCTGCGGCCGAGCTGGCCGAGGTGGCGGCCGGCGTGTTCGACATGCCGCTGGTCCCGGCCGATGCGCTGCACCCCCGCCCCGAATTTATCCACCAGCTCGAACCGGAGCTGCTGCGTCGCCACCGGGCGCTTCCGCTGGATCAACACAATGGCTATCTGCGGGTAGCGGTTTCCGACCCGGCCAATATTCAGGCGCTGGACGAAATCCGGTTCCACACCGGATTACCGACGATAGCGGTTCTGGCCGAAGATGACGCGCTGGGGGACCGGATCAACCAGATGCTGGGTCCCATGGATCAGGATCTGGGGGACGATCGGGCGATGGAAGTCCGCGACAGCGAGCCGCGTCTGGCGTCGGACACACCGGTGGTCCGCTACGTCAATCGGCTCATGCTGCGAGCCGTCCGGGAAGGCGCTTCGGATATCCATATCGAGCCTTTCGAGCACAGCTGCCGGATCCGCTTCCGTCAGGACGGTCAGCTGCACGAGGTGGCCACTCCCAACGCTGCCATGGCTTCCCGGCTGAGCTCCCGCCTGAAGGTCATGGCGCGCCTCGACATCGCCGAAAAAAGGCTGCCGCAGGATGGCCGGCTGAGGCTCGCGACCTCCGGAAACGGTCCAGTGGACTTCCGCCTCAGTGTCTGCCCGACCCTTCACGGTGAAAAGCTGGTGCTGCGCCTTCTCAACTCCGCCACCGGCCAGCTGGCGATCACCGACATCGGGCTCAGTCAGGCCCAGCTGCATCAGTACCGTCGGGCCCTCCATGCCGCCCACGGCATGATTCTGGTCACCGGGCCCACCGGCTCGGGCAAGACGGTGACCCTGTACAGCGGCTTGCGGGAGCTCAATGATCCCACCCGCAATATTCTCAGTGTCGAGGATCCGGTAGAGATCAACCTCCCCGGCGTGAACCAGGTGTCCATCAATCCCCGAATCGGGCTCGATTTCGCCCAGGTTCTTCGCAGTTTTCTCCGGCAGGATCCCGATATCATCATGGTCGGCGAAATCCGTGACCGGGAAACCGCGGAAATCGCCATCAAGGCCGCCCAGACCGGCCATCTGGTGCTTTCCACCCTGCATACCAACGACGCCGCGGGGGCGGTCACGCGTCTGATCAACATGGGTATCCCGCCCTGGAGCATCGCGGCTTCCATTAACCTCATCATCGCTCAGCGGCTGGTACGCCGATGCGGCGATCAGGGCGGCTCGGGTCGAATTGGCATTCATGAATGCCTGCCAGTGGACGGTGACATCGCCACCGCCATCAATGATGGGGAGACGGCGACAGCGATCAACCGGCTGGCCCGGGCGCGGGGACTGCCGGACCTGCGCCAGTCTGCTCAGGAAAAAGTTCGGCAGGGGCTGGTATCCGCCACCGAGGTGGAGCGAGCCCTGGGGTCGTCATGACCGTGAAGGCCTGGCGATGGCAGGGCACCGATGCCGACGGGCGTCACCGGCGTGGCGTCACACCAAGCCCGGATTGCCGTTCCCTGCGGCTGCATTTGCGCCGACGGGGCATCGCGCTGGAGAACGCCAGCCCACTGCCGGAGTGGGCGGAGTGGCTCCTCAGATCGCGAACACCGGGAGTCAAATCCGGCCAGCTGGCCGGATTTTTAAGGCGCCTGTCAGTGCTGGTGGCGTCCGGCATTCCGATGGTTCAGGCGCTGGAGATGAGCGGTCGGGAAATGCGGGGATCACTCCTGACGGTCATCGGGACGGTTCGGGATGATGTGGCCACCGGACGTTCCCTGGCCGAGGCCATGACGGATCATCCCGGTGTCTTCGACACACTGCTCTGTAGCCTGATTCGGGCCGGAGAACAGGCCAGTGCCCTGGACCGCCTGCTGCCACGAATTGCCGACCATCGTGAGCGCGGAGAACGGGTTCGCCAGAAGCTCCGCCGGGCCATGATGCATCCGCTACTGGTCCTTGGCATCGCGGCCACCGTGGCGTTGATGCTGCTGGGCTTCGTCATGCCGCGATTCGAGTCCATGTTTCGGGATTTCGGTGCCGAATTGCCCGCGCTCACTCAGATGCTTATCCGTGCCTCGGACTGGCTCCGTGGCGGAGGCTGGCTCCTGGCGGCGATCCTGGGCGCCGGCATGGCGACGGCATCAACCGTCGCCATGCGGCTCCCCCGTCTGCGTCGGACCCGGGATCAGATCATCCTTCGACTCCCGGTGGCGGGTCCGTTGATTCGCCGGGTCATGGAAGCAAGATTCGCCGGGCTGCTCGCTCTCATGAACGAGGCGGGCATGCCCCTGGCGGATGCACTGGCATCGCTTGCCGATTCCATGGGCAACCGGATCTATGAGCAGGCGGTGGTGGATATCGCCGTTTCCCTCGACGACGGACGGAACCTTGAGGCCTCCATCGCCGGCACCGGGCAGTTTTCCGAGACCCTGACCCAGATGGTCGCGGTTGGGGAGGAAACCGGTCAGCTGGCGGCAATGCTCAACCGGGTGGCTACCTTGACCGAAGAATCGGTCAATCGGGATCTGGATGGATTGAGCGCCCTGGTCGAGCCGGTGCTCATGACCCTTCTTGGGCTGATCATCGGTGGACTGGTGCTCGCCATTTACCTGCCCGTGTTCCAGTTAGGGGCGGCGATATGATCGGCGGCTCCGGACTCCCGGCGGGTTTGGAACCAATCCTTGGCGGGTTGCTCCTGGGCCTCCTGACAGGTCCCATCATGGCCTTAGCCGTACAACGCATCCCGGCGTGGATGGAGTGGCAGTTTGCAGGAGCCACTGGTTCGTCCCCGCTTTCGGGGTCCGCCGGCAGATGTCGGCATGCCATCGTCATTTCAGGCCTCAGCGGCGTGCTCATGAGCCTGGTCCTTTGGCGGTTTGGCTGGGGCGTTACCGGCGCCTCGGCCGCCCTGCTGACCGCCTGGCTGATCACGCTGGCCATCATCGACCAGGACACCCACCTTCTCCCGGACTGCCTGACGCTGAGCGGTCTGTGGGGAGGCCTCCTGCTCGCCGCCGTCGTGCCCCTGCATGACCCGGTCACAGCGATTCTGGGAGCCACCTGCGGCTACCTGCTGCTGCGCGTCCCGGCGGCTGCATACGAATCGCTGACCGGGCAGTCCGGGATGGGCCATGGCGATTTCAAGCTATTGGCGATGATCGGCGCGTGGCTCGGACCAACGCCACTGCTGACCGTGATCACCATGGCCTCCATCGGCGGTGCCCTGTGGGCCGGAGCAAAGGCGCTGAGAGGCCGTGGGGCGGTGGGCACGCCCCTGGCCTTCGGGCCCTGGCTCGCCAGTGCTGCCTGGATCACGTTAATGTGGAATCCGCATCTGCTGGATCCAGCGTTATAGACCGGAACTCTCAATGCCCGGAGACAATTCACGCCCCCGGCTGGTAGTCGGCCTCACCGGCGGCATTGCCAGCGGCAAGACGGCGGTCAGCGATCGCTTCGCCCAGAAGGGCGTGACGGTGGTCGACACCGACCAACTCGCCCGGGAGATCGTCGAACCGGATACGGCGGGATTCGAAGCCATCAGAGCCCGCTTCGGTCCGTCAGTGGTCAGAGCCGACGGCCGACTGGACCGGCAGGCCCTCCGCGACCGGGTTTTCAGCGCACCTGAAGAGCGCGCGGCCCTCGAGGCCATCACGCACCCTCTGATTCGGGATCGGGTCCGGACCTGCGTTGCATCGGCAGCGTCCGCCTACGCGGTGGTCGTGGTTCCACTGCTGGTGGAGGCGGGTTGGGACAAGGATGTGGACCGGGTGCTGGTGGTGGATGTACCGGAATCCCTGCAGCGATCGCGCCTCATGGAGCGGGATGATGTGGATGAAACCGGCGCGCGGCGCATGATTGCGGCGCAGACGCCACGGGCGCGGCGACTGGAGGCCGCCGACGACGTGATCAGGAACACCAGCGACCTCGGCGCGCTGGACGAGGCAGTCCAGCGCCTTCATGAAAAGTACCAGCAGCTGGCACAACAGCACGGGTGATTGCCGCGCGTCTCGCCGTCATGGACAATATGGCATTGATTTTCCTTGGGAGAATGGATGAGCGCAGAGCCATCACCCGCTTCGGTCATCACGTACGAGTACCCGCTCAATGAGCGTATTCGCACGTTCCTGCGACTGGAATTCCTGTTCAAGCAGCTGGCCTTCGGAGCTCAGGGGGACAGCCCCTGGCATACCCGGGCGGCGGTGGACGCACTTCTGGATATCAAGGCCCTGCTCTCCCGAAGCGATGTAAGGTCCGAACTGCAGAAAGAACTGGGCCGGATGCAGACCAACCTCGAAAAGCTTCAATCCATGGCCGGGGTCGACAAGGATCGGCTGGCGCCCCTGCTCAACGAGGTAGCCGGGGTCAGCCAGCATCTGCGGGAGGCGCCAACGGGTTTTCCGCCGGTCATCCGGGACAATGAATTTCTCCTCGCCATCGAGCAGCGGGCCGGCGTGCTC
Source organism: Spiribacter sp. 2438 (assembly GCF_009676705.1). GTDB lineage: Bacteria > Pseudomonadota > Gammaproteobacteria > Nitrococcales > Nitrococcaceae > Spiribacter. Next base: position 1,541,423 of record NZ_CP046046.1, read on the forward strand.
GGCGGAACCTGTGCCTTCGATCTGCCGGGTTTCCATTTATGGCTGGAATCTCCCGCAGACGAACGACGCCAGCTACTGCGGGAGTGGCAGGAGGCCTTCGCCCTGACCAGGAATGGCACCGCCCTGGTGCTCAGGCTGCTTCGGGGCAGCGCGGACCCGACACCGGAAATGGCTTTAGCGGGCGGTTATCAGACAGTCCTCGATCACGACAATCCCTACCAGATGCTCCGCGTTATCCTGCCCGCCGGGACAGCGTGGTATCCCGAGATCAGCGGCAGCCGACATTATTGCAACGTCCGTTTCCTTCACCAGCCAGAGAAAGGCGAGCGTCCTCAGCAGGTAACGAGCGATGTATCCTTCACCCTCGAGCGCTGCGTCATCTGAATCCACCATGACCGTATCCTGTCCGAACTGCGGAGCCGAGGTCCCCTGGACGGACGCATCCGAATATCGGCCGTTCTGCTCGAAACGCTGCCGTCTCATCGACCTTGGGCAGTGGTTTGAGGAAAGCCACCGCATACCCGGGGAGCCCGTCGACCTGGAGTCTCCCGATGAGACGGAGCGGGATCAGGACTGATCCCAAAGGCCACTGATTGCGGCGATGCCCTGGCCACCATGCTCGCGGGCGACCTCCGCATCACCCACACGCATGCCACCCAGCGCGTAAACCGGCAGAGTCGCCTCCGCCACCAATGTCGCAAAACGTGGCCATCCCAGCGGCTCGGCATGGGGATGGCTGGCGGTGGGGGCCACCGGGCTCAGAACGGCAAAATCCAGGTTGAGTGTGGCGGCTCGGGCGAGCTCCTGATCGTTGTGGCAGGAAGCCGCCACCCACCGGTCCGCCGGCAGCGGTCGCTGGGTAATCCGGCCCAGTTGATGACTCGGCAGATGGAGTCCATCTGCTCCAATGTGTTCGGCAAGCGCCGGATCGCCATTGATCAAAAGCCAGGCGCCGGCACGCCGGCAGCGGTTCAGGGCCTCTGCTGCCAACGCAGATCGACCCTTCCTGGCTGGCCGGACACGGAACTGGACCAGCCGATGGCCCCGCGCCAGCACACGGTCCAGCGCCGCCAGCCATCCTTTCTCGTCGCCGGCATCCGGGCTGATGACATAGTGGGCCGGCAAGCGTAGCGCGGCGATGATCGGTCGGTTGGCGGCCGGGAAGTCGGTCGCATTCAGATGCGCCGGCAGCACCCAGCTCAGTGGCTGCCCCTCGAGTCCCGTGGCATGACCGCGGTAGCGGGTAACCCGGCGAACCTCCAGTACCACCTGTCTGTCCGGGTAGCTCCAGGGGATGGAAATGAGCGGCTCCGAGTCGACAGCCTCGATGCCCAGTTCCTCACGAAGCTCGCGTGCCAGAGCGTTTTCCGTGGTCTCCGCCGGCTCGATCTTGCCCCCGGGGAACTCCCACAACCCCCCCTGATGGAGGTGAGCATGTCGGCGAGTGATCAGCACCCGACCCGCCGGGTCCTGGACCACACCCACCGCAACCCGCAGTGGCTCAGAGGCCATGACCGTCAGCTGCGGTAGTCGGCATTAATCCGGATGTATTCGTAGGATAGATCGCAGGTCCAGACGGTGGCCTGGTGGTCGCCCCGGCCGAGGGCAATATCCAGGGTGAACGACTCCTGCGCCATGCGCCTGGCGGCCTCGGCCTCGTCATAATGCGGACTCACGCAGCCGCCCTCGGCGATGGCAACGTCGTCGATGCCGATGGCAACCGCCTCCACCGCAAGGTCCGCTATTCCGGATCGGCCCACCGCTGCCAGAATCCGCCCCCAGTTGGGGTCGCCGGCAAAAAGGGCGGTCTTGACCAGCGGCGATTCAGCCACCGTAAATGCCGTTCTCTCGGCTTCAGCGACGCTGGCCGCTTCCCGAACCCGCACACTGACCACCCGCGTGGCGCCCTCCCCGTCAGCAACAATCTCCCGGGCCAGCTCCTGGCAGAGGAGGGTCAGGGCCTCGCGAAAACGAGTCAGATCCGTGTCCTCGGGATCCAGCTGGACGCCGCTCTCGCCGGTGGCCATCAACACGCAGGCATCATTGGTGGAGGTGTCGCCATCCACGGTGATGCGGTTGAAGCTCTCGGCGACGGCCAGCCGCAGGAGCCGCCGCAAAAGGTCATCGGGAATGTCGGCATCGGTGGCGACAAACGCGAGCATGGTCGCCATGTCCGGGCGAATCATCCCCGACCCCTTGGCAATGCCCGTTAGCGTCACCGTGCCGCCGTCCAGAGCCAGAAACCGGCTTCGGCCCTTGGGGCGGGTGTCGGTGGTGCGAATGGCATCGGCCGCCTCCGCCCAGCCGTCCGCCGTCATGGCTTGAAGCAGATCCGGCAGCGCCGCATCGATGCGATCCGCCGGCAGGGGCTCACCGATGACTCCGGTGGAGAACGGAATCACCTGCTCGGCACGGCAGCCGGCCAGAGTGGCCAGCGCCTGGCAGTTGGAGCGGGCCGCTGACTCGCCGCCGGCACCGGTGCCCGCATTGGCATTGCCGGTGTTGATCAGCAGGTATCGCGGTGCTCCGGCCGCAAGATGTGCTTCGGCAATGCGAACCGGCGCCGCCCGAAACAGGTTGCGGGTAAACGTGGCGGCTACCCGGGTCGCCTCGCCGAGCTCCAGCACCACCAGATCCCGCTCCCCGGTCCGACGAATCCCGGCCTCACCGGAGGCCAGTCGAACCCCGGCCACCGGATGAAGCGGCGGCAGGGGCGAGTCACCAACGGCCATGGCTGAGTCGCCCGCTAAAGCTTGCCATGGCACTGCTTGTACTTTTTGCCGGAACCACAGGGGCAAGGCTCGTTGCGCCCGACCTTGCGCTCGCCCCGAACGAAAGGCTGCCGATTGGCAGCCGCCGTCTGACCACCGCGGCTTTCACCGGCGGCGGCCCGCTCCGGGTCGTCCTGCAGCGCATTCGACTCGGCGTGCTGGAACTGCATGGCCCGGGCCTGCTCGGCCTCGCGCTTTTCCTCCGCCGCCCGAGCGTCTTCAGGGCTTCTCACATTGACATTGAAGAGGATGCGGATGGTCTCGCGCTTGATACCCTCCAGCATCTCCTGAAACATCCCGAAGGCTTCTTTCTTGAACTCCTGCTTGGGGTTGCGCTGAGCCATGCCACGCAGGCCGATCCCCTGGCGCATGAAGTCCATCGCGGCGAGGTGTTCCTTCCACTGATTGTCCAGCACCTGCAGCAGGAAGCTCTTTTCCACTTCCCGCATATTCACTCCAATGGCTTCCACCGCCTCTTCCTTGGCTTCGTAGTGGGCGGCGACGCGCTCTTCGAGGCGCTGCCGGACGCCATCGGGGTCCAACTCATGGTCCTCGTCCAGCCAGGACTGCACCGGCGCTTCAACACCGAACTGGGACTGGACGCCCTCTTCCAGCGCCGGCACATCCCACTGCTCTTCGATGGTGCCCGGCGGCATGTGGGCGTTGATCAGGTCGCCGAGGACATCGTTCTGCATGTCGACGATGGTCCCGGAGATATCCTCGGACTCCAGCAGCTCATTGCGCTGGGCGTAAATCACCCGCCGCTGGTCATTAGCGACGTCATCGAAATCCAGGAGGTTTTTTCGAATGTCGAAGTTATGGGCCTCGACCTTGCGCTGGGCGTTTTCGATGACCCGGGAGACCATCCCGCTCTCGATGGCCTCGCCCTCCTGCATGCCCAGCCGCTGCATCATCCCGGACACCCGCTCGGAGGCGAAAATCCGCAGCAGGCTGTCGTCCAGCGACAGGAAGAAACGGGTTGAACCCGGATCACCCTGCCGGCCGGAGCGGCCCCGGAGCTGGTTATCAATGCGGCGGGACTCGTGCCGTTCCGTCCCAATGACGTGCAGCCCGCCGGCTTCCACCACCGCATCATGGCGCTTCTGCCAATCCGCCCGGAGCTGTTCCCGGCGGGTTTCGGTGGCATCCTCGCCCAGGTCTGCCAGTTCCACATCCAGGTTGCCACCCAGGACGATGTCGGTGCCGCGGCCGGCCATGTTGGTGGCGATGGTGACCGCACCCGGGAGGCCCGCCTGGGCGATGATCCCGGCCTCACGCTCATGTTGTTTGGCGTTGAGCACCTCATGGTGAATCGTGGCCTTGCGCAGCGCATCGGAGATCAGTTCCGAGCTCTCGATGGAGGTGGTCCCCACCAGCACCGGCTGTCCCCGCTCATTGCAATCCTTGATGTCATCAACAATGGCGGCGTATTTGTCATCCTGATTGAGGAATACCAGGTCATGGTGGTCCTGACGCGCCATGGGCCGATGGGTGGGAATCACCGCCACTTCCAGCCCATAGATATGCTGAAACTCATAGGCTTCGGTATCCGCCGTACCGGTCATGCCCGAGAGCTTGTCGTAGAGACGGAAGAAATTCTGGAAGGTGATGGAGGCGAGAGTCTGGTTCTCCGCCTGGATTTCCACACCTTCCTTGGCCTCGATGGCCTGGTGCAGACCCTCGGACCAGCGGCGCCCGGGCATGGCCCGCCCGGTGAATTCATCAACGATGACAATCTGGCCGTCACGAACCAGATAGTGCACATCCCGCTGAAAGAGCGTGTAAGCCCGTAGTGCCGCGTTCAGATGATGCACCATGGCGATGTTGCGGGCGTCATAAAGGCTTTCGTCGGGCGCCAGCAGCCCCGCTTCCTGCAGGAGCTCCTCGGCCCGCTCCTGACCGTCTTCGGTCAGGAAGGCCTGTCGGCCTTTTTCATCCAGATAGTAATCACCCGGCCCCTCTTCTTCTTCCTGGCGCTGCAGCTTGGGGACAATCCCGTTCATGCTGACGTAAAGGTCACTGGACTGCTCGGCCTTGCCAGAGATGACCAGCGGCGTCCTGGCCTCGTCGATGAGAATGGAGTCCACCTCGTCAACGATGGCGAAGTGCCGGCCCCGCTGCATCCGGTCCTCGGCCCGCAGCGCCATGTTGTCGCGCAGGTAATCGAAACCGAACTCGTTGTTGGTGCCATAGGTGATATCGGCCTGGTAGGCGGCGCGCTTGGTCTCGCCATCCATTCCGGGCACCACGACGCCGACTTCCAGCCCCAGGAAGCGGTAGATGCGCCCCATCCATTCGGCATCGCGTCGCGCCAGGTATTCATTAACGGTGATGATGTGAACGCCCTGGCCGGACAGGGCATTGAGGTAGGCCGCCAGGGTCGCGACCAGGGTTTTGCCTTCGCCGGTTTTCATCTCGGCAATCCGGCCCTGATGGAGGGCCATGCCGCCGATCAGCTGAACATCAAAATGACGAAGACCCAACGTGCGCCGGGAAGCCTCCCGCACCACGGCGAAGGCTTCGGGCAGCAGATCCTCCAGTGACTCACCGGCCGCGACCCGCTCGCGATACTGGGCCGTGCAGTCCCGCAGCGCCTCATCATCAAGGCCGGACATCCGCGGCTCGAGCTCGTTGATTCGGGCGACCCGGCGTTGAAGTCGCTTGACGAGGCGTTCGTTGCGACTGCCGAAGACCTTTTTTGCGATTCCGCTCAACATGAGAGGTCCGATTGGCGTTGTAATGTGAATGACCCGGTACTATAGCGCATCGCTGAAAGGAAAATCAGGACAGCCATGGGAACGAAACAGCGACGCGGACCGGTGCCATTGCGCCAGGTCATGAAGCGCCAGCGGGGTGATCTGGCCTCGCTGCAGCGTCGAACCCGGCTACTGGAGGACGCCACGGCGGAGCTTGGACGGAGCCTGCCGGCCCGTATGGCCGGCCATTGGCAGGTGGCCGCGCTGACCAGGGCGGCGCTGGTCATCTCGGTGGAGAGCCCGGTCTGGGCGACGGTCCTCCGCGGCCACCAGCGCGACCTGTTGAATGCGGCGGCGTCGCTTCTGGGCTCGCGGCCGGCGCAATTACAGATTCGGGTGGCGGCGGCCCGCCAGACCCGGCACCGCTCGGCCGGCCACCGCCTCAGCCCGGACTCGGCCAGAATTTTGGAAGAGACCGCAGGCGCCATCGATCACCCGGCACTGGCAGACGCGCTGCGCCGTCTTGCCCGGCACCGGGCTAAGTGATCGCGCCGGTCAGGCGACGGGTATCGGCTGGTCGTAGGCGATTGGCACCTCGTCTTCCGACTCGAAGGTGACCTCTTCCCAGGCGTCGCTCTGCTGCAATAGCGTCCGAAGCAGCCGATTGTTCATCTCGTGGCCGGACTTGTACCCATGGAAGGCGCCGATCAGGCTGCGATTCAGCTGGTACAGGTCACCGATGGCATCCAGCACTTTGTGCTTGGCAAATTCGTCCTGATAGCGGAGGCCGTCCTCGTTCAGCACGCGGTAGTCGTCCACCACGATGGCGTTGTCGAGGCTGCCACCCAGGGCCAGGTTGTTCTGCCGAAGCTGCTCGATATCACGCATGAAGCCGAAGGTCCGCGCCCGGCTGACTTCCTTGACGAATGAGGTGGAGGAAAAATCCACCTCGGCGGTCCGTGAATCGCTTTTGAACACGGGGTGATCGAAGTCCAGGGTGTAGCTCACCTTGAACCCGTCATAGGGTTCGAAGCTGACACACTTGCCGTCCGGATCCTCGATGTGCAGGGGACGGGTGATCCGCACGAATCGCTTGGGGGCATCCTGCTCCTGGGTGCCGGCTGATCGGATCAGAAAGACAAATGGACCGGCACTGCCGTCCATGATGGGGACTTCCTGCGCGGACAGATCGACATAGGCGTTATCGATCCCCAGGCCCGCCATGGCCGACAGCAGATGCTCGACGGTGGACACCCGAACGCCATTCTTGACCAGGCAGGTGGACAGCACCGTATCCCCGACATTTTCGGGATGAGCGGCAATTTCCACGATCGGGTCGAGATCGATTCGGCAGAATCGGATGCCGGTGTTGGGTGGGGCCGGTCTGAGTGTCAGAAAGACCTTTTCACCCGTATGCAGCCCAACACCGGTTGCCCGAATGCTGTTCTTCAGCGTGCGTTGTCGAATCATCGTGTTACCAACTCAACCGTTATGCCCCCAAAACTTCGCCGGGAGTTTAGCAGAATCCCCTTCATCGGGCTCTCGCCCTGACTCAGTCCGCCTGACGTCGAAGGAATGCCGGAATATCCAGGTATTCCATGTCACTGTCCGGCTCGGCGGCACTCCCCTGCGCGGCGGCACGCCGGCGTGCAACGGCCGGCCGTTCCAGCGCCTCGTAGTCAACGTCTCCGCTGGCCTTGCGAGTCACCAGTCGAGGGGTCGGAGCCGGCTCGGCGCTGACACCGACGGGAGCAAGGCCCGTGGCGACCACGGTGACCCGCAGCTCACCCTCCAGCTCGGGATCGATCACGGTGCCGACAACCACCGTGGCATCCTCGGACGCGAACTCCTTGACCGCTTGACCGACTTCATCGAATTCCCCGATGGAGAGGTCCAGGCCCGCCGTGACATTCACAAGAATGCCGTGGGCTCCCGCGATGTTGGCGTCTTCGAGCAGCGGGCAGGCGATGGCGCGCTGTGCCGCTTCCCGGGCCCGATTGTCACCGGCTGCTTCCCCGGATCCCATCACCGCCATGCCCATCTCGGACATCACGGTGCGCACATCCGCGAAGTCGACATTAATCAGGCCCGGTCGGGTGATCAGCTCGGCAATGCCCTTGACCGCGCCCAGCAGGACATCATTGGCCGACTTGAATGCATTCAGCAGTGTCAGTTCCTTGCCAAGCACCGAGAGCAACTTCTCGTTGGGGATGGTGATCAAAGAGTCGACTTCACGCTCGAGCTCCCGAATCCCCTCTTCGGCCACGCTCATGCGCTTCTTGCCTTCGAAAGGAAACGGTTTAGTGACCACGGCCACGGTCAGGATGCCCATTTCCCTGGCGATCTGGGCCACCACCGGTGCCGCACCGGTGCCGGTACCACCCCCCATGCCGGCGGTAATGAATACCATGTCGGCACCCTCGAGCACCTCGGCAATTCGCTCGCGGTCATCCTCGGCCGCTTCCCGGCCCACCGTCGGGTTGGCGCCAGCGCCCAGTCCCTTGGTGATCTCCTGTCCCAGTTGCAACGGGGTTCGTGCCGCACTGTTCTTAAGTGCCTGGGCGTCGGTATTGGCGCAGATGAAGTCCACGCCATCCACGTCAGCGGCCACCATGTGCTGCACGGCGTTGCCGCCGCCACCACCGACTCCGACCACCTTGATCACCGCGTTCTGATTAAAAGAGTCCATAAGCTCAAACATCGCTCGCCCTCCTGTGACGCATCAAAAATTACCCTTGAACCAGTCCCGCATCCGGTTCAGAACCGCGCCGAAGCCCCGCGCGGAAGTCGTGAACGACGGATGACGGTCACCACGATGGCGATGGCCGCAATGCAGCAGCCCCACCCCCGTGGCGTAGATCGGATTCCGGACGACATCGGTCAGCCCGGTCATGTGCTGTGGCAGGCCGAGTCGTACCGGGGTATGGAATACCTCCTCGGCCAACTCCACGGCGCCTTCCATCTTCGAGCTGCCGCCGGTGAGCACCATGCCGGCGGCAATGAGGTCCTCGAAACCACTGCGGCGGAGTTCCGCCTGCACCAGTGACATCAGCTCCTCGTAGCGAGGCTCCACCACTTCTGCCAGGGTCTGGCGAGCAAGACGCCGCGGCGGCCGGTCACCCACCGAGGGCACCTCGATGGTTTCTTCGGTGCTCGCCAATTGAGAGAGCGCGCAGGCATAGCGCATCTTGATCTCGTCGGCGTGCTGGGTGGGCGTGCGCAAAGCCACGGCGATGTCGTTGGTCACCTGATCGCCGGCAATGGGAATCACCGCGGTATGGCGGATGGCGCCATCGGTGAACACGGCGATATCTGTGGTACCGCCTCCAATGTCCACCAGGCAGACACCCAGCTCTTTTTCGTCATCGGTGAGCACGGCATAACTGGAGGCAAGCTGCTCCAGAATGATGTCGTCCACCTCCAGGCCGCAGCGGCGGATGCATTTGACAATGTTCTGTGCCGCGCTCACCGCCCCGGTGACCATGTGCACCTTGGCCTCCAGCCGAACGCCGGACATCCCCACCGGCTCCCGTACGCCTTCCTGGTTGTCGATGATGTATTCCTGGGGAAGGGTGTGCAGGATCTCCTGGTCTGCCGGAATGGCCACAGCGCGGGCGGCGTCCAGCACCCGGTCGACGTCGCTTTGAGTGACTTCCTTTTCCTTGATGGCGACGATGCCATGGGAATTGAGCGACCGGACGTGGCTGCCGGCGATACCCACGTAAACCGAGTGAATCTCGCAGCCGGCCATGAGCTCCGCTTCTTCCACCGCCCGCTGAATGGACTGGACGGTGGACTCGATATTGACCACGACACCCTTCTTCAATCCGCGGGAAGGATGGGATCCCAGGCCGATCACCTCCACGTCGCCATCGGCCTGCATTTCGCCGACGATGGCCACCACCTTGGAGGTGCCGATATCGAGGCCCACCAGCAGATTGCGTTCCTGTTTGCGCGTCATCGTCTCAGTCCTCATCCTGCGTCCAACGCAGGGAAAATCCGTTGGGATAGCGCAGGTCGATCACGGCGATCCGTTGATCCTGCGCCGGTGTGATTCGGGGCCAGGCCCTGATCAGTCGCTCGATCCGCGACTGGGTATCCTCGCGGCCCAGGCGGATCAGGCCACCGTCGGCCAGCTCCACGGTCCAGGCTCGGCGTTCGTCCAGATCCAGGCCAATGGGCTCCAGCCCCAGTGGCGTTAGAGCCAGGCGCAATGCCTGGTACTGCTCGAGCACTCGCGCCGCACTGCCAGGCGGGCCGGTCAGAGAAGGCAGACCATCCGGCAGAGTCCGCGGCTGAAAAACGCGAGCCTTCGCATTCATCAGGGCCACCTCGCCCCAGCGGGCCACCGGCTGCTGCTCGCGGATGGTGATGCGAACCGTGTCCGGCCAGACCCGACGGACCGTTGCCGTATCTACCCAGGGGAGGGCCTCCACCCCGCGGCGTAAAGCGGCAACGTCCACCCCCAGCAGCCCCCCCTGAAGATGCGCGGAAACCGCCTCCCGAAGCTCCGCCTCGCTGAGCCGCTCCAGGTCGCCATCGAAACGTACTGTCTCCAGCGGCAGCACGGCGGTCTCCGACCCGTGGTCGAGCGCCCACATGCCGCCCCAGGCCAGTGTCGCCAGTGCGACCAGTCCCATCAGCCACCGTCCCAACTGGCGCCATCGCAGCATCACCGATCGTCACCATGCCTCCAGCTCGTCAGCAAAATCCGCCAGACCAGCGCTTTCATATCCAGGCCGGCGGCCAGCGCTGCCGCCGGCACCAGCGAGTGATCCGTCATTCCCGGGATCGTGTTGACCTCCAGTAGCCAGAACCGCCCGGCCTGGTCAGCCATGACATCCACTCGACCCCAACCGGAAGCGCCAATGGCCCGAAAAGCTTCAACGGCCAGCTCCGCCAGCTGATGCTCGGTGCTTTCCCCGAGTCCGCAGGGAATCACCATGCGGGTGGCTTCGGAGCGATACTTGGCGTCGAAATCGTAGAAGTCCGTGGCCACCTCAATGCGGATCGCCGGCAATGCCTCGTCCCCCAGCACGGCAACGGTGTATTCGGCGCCGCGAACGCAGCGCTCCACCAGCACGGCATCGCCGAAGGTCTTGGCCTCATCCCAGGCGGCTTCGAGGGCCGAGGCGTCATCCACTCGGGTGGTACCCAGGCTGGAGCCCTCGGTGAGGGGTTTGACGAACAGCGGCATACCCAGCGAACCGGCGACCTCCGGCAACTCGTGACGCTGGCGAACAACGCGATATTCCGGGGTGGGCAGCCCCCGGGCCTGCCAGATCTGCTTGGTGCGATGTTTGTCCATGCCGAGGGCCGAGCCCAGAACACCGCTGCCGGTGTAGGGGAGCCCCAGCGTCTCCAGCGCGCCCTGAATCGTGCCGTCCTCGCCCCCGGGGCCATGCAGCGCGATGAAGGCGCGATCGAAACGGGTCAGGTCCTGCAGATTGACGGCTGCCGGATCCACCAACTCGGCCTGAACACCGCTGGCCCTCAGGGCTTCAAGGCAGCAGCTTCCACTTTTCAGCGAAACCGCCCGCTCCGCGGACCGCCCGCCGGCCAGGACGGCCACCCTGCCCATGTCTGCCGCTGAAGGCTGATGCCGGTTATCGATCATCAGCGGCCTCCCCGACAATTCGGACCTCGGGATGCAGCTCCACGCCGTGCACTTCGAGCACCGTGGAGCGCACCTGATGGATAAGGGACTCAATGTCCGCGGCACAGGCGGTGCCGTCGTGGACGATGAAGTTGGCGTGCTTTTCCGAGACGCGGGCTCCGCCCCGGGCACAGCCCTTGAGGCCGGCCGTCTCGATGAGCCTGGCGGCATGATCTCCCGGCGGATTCCGGAACACCGAGCCGCCGCTGGGCTGGCCCGTGGGTTGGGAACGGGACCGCTCCCCCAGCAGACGACGCATTTCCTGTTGAAGTGCCGCGGGATCCTCACCAGGAGAGAACACCAGCACGGCCTCGGTGAACCACTCATCCGCTGGCCCCTCGAGATGGCGATAGCCGGCACGGAAGTCGGTACCGGGCCGGTGGCGGATCACACCGTGGCAATCCACGGTTTGCAGACTTTCCACCTGGGCCCAGGTCTCACCGCCCCAGGCACCCGCGTTCATGGCTAACGCACCGCCGAGGGTTCCCGGGATGCCGGCAAAAAAACTGCCGCCGCCATAGCCGCGACGGGCACACCAGCGGGCCAGCTTGGCGCAGGGGACCCCGGCACCGGCCCGCACACGTCCGGACCCGAGGTCCTCGAGGGAAGACAGCCCCTTGTGAAGGCGGATCACCGAGCCACGCAGACCACCGTCTCGTACCAGCAGGTTACTGCCCAGACCGACCCAGAAGATCGGCGGCACAGCCAGGTCACTGCAAAGAAACGCCCCGAGATCGCTGGCGTCTGCCGGCTCGTACAGCCGCTCTGCCGCGCCCCCCACTCGCCAGGTGGTGTAGCGGGCCATGGGCACCTCCCGACGGAATCGGCCACGCAACGCCGTCATGACGCCTCCCCCTCGGCGATTAACCGAGGCAGGGCGCCGCCGATGCTGCCAGCGCCCAGAGTGATGACAATGTCGTCGGCCCTCAGCAGGCCTGGCAGCACCTCGTGGAGTTCATCCAGGCCGCTGACATGGATCGGGTCCACCTGGCCACGCTGACGAATGGCCCGGCACAGGCTGCGGCCATCGGCGCCCGCGACGGGTGCCTCACCGGCGGGATAGACCTCGGTGACCAGAAGGACCTCGGTGCCACTCAGGACTCGGACAAAGTCGTCGAAAAGGTCGCGGGTGCGGCTATAACGATGCGGCTGAAATATCACCACTTTGCGGCGTTTCGGCCAGCCGGCCTCCAGGGCTTCCAGCACCGCCGCAATCTCCCGCGGGTGGTGGGCATAGTCATCCATGAGCAGCGCGGTGCCCCCGGCAACATCGATGTCCCCCAGGCGCTGGAAACGACGACCAATCCCGGAAAATCCGGCCAGGGCGCGCTGAATAGCGGCATCCGGGACCTCCAGCGCCTCACAGACGGTAATTGCGCCGAGAGCATTGAGCACATTGTGTCGGCCCGGCAGATTCAGCTGAATCGGCATCGGCGGCTGACCCAGCCGCTGGACGACAAACCGGGTGCAGGCCTCATCGGGGACGACATCCACCGCCCGAACATCCGCCGACGCGTCGAATCCGTAGGTGCGCACCGGCCGAGACAGCTCCTGCAGCAGACCGCGTACTTCGGGGTCGTCGTCGCAAAGCACCGCCAGGCCGTAGAACGGCAGATGATGAATGAACTCGACAAACGTGCTGCGAAGCCGGTGGAAACTGCCATCGTAGGTGCCGAGATGATCGGCATCGATGTTGGTCACCACCGCCAGCATGGGATTGAGATAAAGGAATGACGCGTCGCTTTCGTCCGCCTCGGCAACGAGGTAGCGACCGCTGCCGAGCCGGGCGTGACTGGCGGCGCTATTCAGGCGCCCACCGATCACGAAGGTCGGGTCCATCCCCGCCTCGGCCAGAATGCTGGCAATCAGGCTGGTGGTGGTGGTCTTGCCATGGGTGCCGGCCACCGCAATCCCGAAGCGGAAGCGCATGAGCTCTGCGAGCATTTCGGCCCGTGGCACCACCGGGAGGCGACGCGCCCGGGCCGCTTCCACCTCCGGGTTATCGGCGGTCACCGCGCTGGAAATCACCACCGCGTCTGCCTCGGCCAGATGCTCGGCGTCATGACCCACATACACCCGCGCACCCAGAGACTCCAGATGCGTGGTCATGGCGTTGGTCTGCAGATCCGAACCACTGACCTGGTAGCCCAGATTCAGCAGCACCTCGGCAATACCGCCCATGCCCGCGCCACCGACACCGACAAAGTGCAGCCTGCGCACCTGACCCATGGAACCCGGACCGCCTCGACTGGACACCGTCTCGAACGCACTCATCGGGCGACCTCCATGCAGATGCCTGCGACCTCACGGGCGGCATCGGGGCGCCCCTGTTGACGGCTGGCCTCCGCCATTCGGCGTAACTCATCCCGGTCACCCAGCAGACTCTCCAACTCCGCCGCCAGGGATTGCGCATTGAATTTTTCGTCCGGCAGCAAACGCGCACCGCCGGCTTCCACCAGGAAGCCGGCATTGGCCCGCTGGTGGTCGTCCACAGCATGGGGGAATGGCACCAGAATCGCCGGAGCGCCGGCTACTGAGAGTTCCGAGACAGTGAGAGCGCCGGCTCGACAAACCACCAGATCCGCCCACTCGTAAGCAGAGGCCATGTCGTCAATAAATGGCTCCAGGGTGACCTCCACCCCGGCCTCCGCATAGGCTGACGCGGCGGCGTCCATGGTCCGCTCTCCGGACTGATGGCGCACCACCGGGCGGAGCGCGGCGGGCAGGCGGGCGATTGCCGCCGGCACGGCCTGATTGAGTTGCAAAGCACCCAGACTTCCGCCCACCACCAGCAGCCGGGGTTGACCCGTGCGTCCCGCATAGCGCTGCCCGGGTGCGGCAACCTCGGCAATGGAGGCACGCACCGGGTTACCCACAAAAGTCGACGACTGATTGCCGGGGAATGGGGCATCCAGGCCGGTCAGTACCCGTCTCGCAAGGCGGGCCAGCCAGCGGTTGGTGAGCCCGGCGATGGCGTTCTGTTCGTGAATGACCAGCGGACAACGCTGCTGTCGAGCCGCCATGCCAGCCGGGCCGGTGACATATCCCCCCATGCCGAGCATGACAGCCGGGTTGTGCCGTTTCAGAATTCGCCGGCATTCTGTAAAAGCCCGGGCCACCATCCAGGGCGCCAGCCCCCAGCCACGCAGACCGCGCCCCCTCAGGCCGCTCACAGTAACGGTTTCCAGCGGCAGACCGGCGTCCGGCACCACTCGAGACTCAAGCCCCGACGGCGTTCCGAGCCAGACCACCGGAATACTCTGCCGGCCCAGCCAGTCGGCCACGGCCAGCGCGGGAAAAACATGTCCACCGGTGCCTCCGGCGGCAATCATGACGGGTCCCCGCATCATGACACCCGCCTCGTTCGAGTCAGCTGGCTGGCCGCCCGGCTGGCTCGACGTTGCTCGTAGTCGATTCGGAGCAGCAGCCCCATGGCGACCAGGGTCATGATCAGGCTACTGCCGCCATAGCTCATGAGCGGCAGAGTCAGCCCCTTGGTGGGCAACAACCCAAGATTGACACCCATGTTCACGAACGCCTGCAGCCCCAGCGACACCCCGATACCGCAGGCCAGCAGGCCGGCAAACAGGTTGCCGCTCCGCAATGCCCCACCGCCGATGAGACAGGCACGCAACACGACAAAAGCGTAGAGTCCGATCACCACCGTCATGCCCACAACACCAAGCTCCTCCGCCAGCACGGCGAAGACAAAGTCGGTGTGGGCCTCGGGGAGGTAGAACAGCTTCTGAACACTGTTGCCCAGGCCCACTCCGAACCACTCGCCACGGCCCACGGCAATCAGCGACTGAGTGAGCTGGAACCCGCTATCGAATGGGTCGGCCCAGGGATCGCGAAAGGCGATCAGGCGCTCCAGTCGATAGGGGGAGGCATGCATCAGCGCCATGCCGGCCAGGCCACCGAGGGTGGAGATACCCAGGGAAAAACCGAGCGGGACGCCGGCGATGAAAATCATCGCCCCCACCGTTGCCGCGAGAATGGCGAGTGCCCCGAAATCCGGCTGCGCCAGCAACAGGACACCTGTAATGCCGAGCACCAGTGCCGGACTGAAAAGCGGACGCAGGGAGTGACGCACCGCCTCGGCATGCCGACTCAGGTGACTGGCAACAAACACCAGCAGCAGCACCCGCGCCACCTCTGAGACCTGCACATTCACTGGCCCCACCGGAATCCAGCGAACGGCGCCGTTAACCTCGCGACCGACGCCGGGGACCAGCACCAGCAGCAACAGAAACACCGCGGCCAGCATCAACGGTCCCGCGTACGCCTCGATCCGTGCCAGAGGAGTACCAAGCACCAGCGAGGCGAGCAGCAGGCCCAGCGGCAGAAACATCAACTGTCGCAGCAGCATGTGCAGCGGGCCACTGCCGGATTGCTCGGCCACCGCCACCGAACTCGACGCCACCATGACGAGACCCAGCCCGACAATGGCAACGAGGGCGACCAGCAGGGAGCGATCCAGATCCTCGAGGATCTGACGTCGCTGGGTCAGCAGAGCAGCCAGACGCGGGCGGAGGGCGGCTTCAGTCATCATCTTTCAGCCCCTCCACCAACTCGCGAAACCGTACGCCGCGAGCCTCATAGCTGCTGAACTGGTCGAGACTGGCGCAGGCCGGCGACAGCAGCACGGTGTCCCCGGGACAGGAGAGCGCCAGCGCCCGTTTGACGGCTTCGTCGAGGTCCGTGACCTGATCAACGGGTGCCGCCGCCCGGAGCGCTGCCGCCATTGCCTCCCGGTCCTTGCCGAACACCACCGCCGCTCGGCCGCCGTCCTGCAGTGCTTCAGCAAGTGCCTGGAATCGCTGGCCCTTGCCATCGCCACCCGCGATCAGCACCACCGGCGTGTCGGTACTGTTCACTGCCGCCACGGCGGCCCCCACGTTGGTGGCTTTGGAGTCATTGATCCAGAAGCGGTCCCGCCGCTGCCCGAGAGACTCCATGCGGTGGGGAAGGCCCCGAAATTCTCTCAAGGCCCGGCACATGGCGTCGGCAGAAAATCCGGCCGCTTCACCCAGCGCCAGCGCCGCCATCGCGTTCACCGCATTGTGTCGGCCGCTGGCGGCCAGAGCGGCAACCGGCAGGAACCGCTCACCGGCCCGACTGATCCATAGATCACCGGGGGTGCCGCCGAGCGTCCAGCGCGTACCCCGGGATGACCCCCTGCCAGAAAACCAGACGGTGGTCTGGCCGGATTTGGCCATCCCCGTCACCATCGGATCATCGGCGTTAAGAACCGCCGACTCCGCGCCCTCGAGAATCCGTGCCTTGGCATCGGCGTAGTCACCAACGCCGTCATACCGATCCAGGTGGTCCGGGCTGAGATTGAGCACGGCCGCCGCCGTTGGCCGGAGTGATTGCGTGGTCTCCAGCTGAAAGCTGGAAAGCTCCAGAATGAACAACGGGGCATGGGGCTGTTGATGCAGGAGATCCAGGGCAGGCGGCCCGAGGTTGCCACCCACTGCGGCCGGCACGTCAGCGGCTTCGGCCATGGCGCCGAGCATGGTGGTAACCGTGCTTTTGCCATTGGAGCCGGTAACGGCGATCACCGGTGCGTTCACCGACCGGGCAAACAGCTCGATTTCGCCGATGACCGGGATGCCGGCCTCGAAGACCGGCTGCAGAGCCGGCAGCCGGGGATCAATGCCGGGACTGAGTACAACCTGATCGGCGCCAGTCAGCCAGTCAGTCGGCAGGCCCCCGAAATACCCGGGCACGCTGGGGTAGTCCTGGCCGAGCCGATCGGCATGGGGCGGCCGTTGCCGGGTGTCCAGAACCGTCACCTGACCACCGGCCGCCTGAAGGTGACGGACACAGGCGAACCCCGAGTCGCCGAGGCCCACGACAACCGTCCGGCGTGCTGCCTGTTCATTGACTGCCGTCATGCCTTCACCCATCACCGCAGCTTCAGTGTGGCCAGGCCCACCAGGACCAGGACGACCGTGATAATCCAGAAGCGAACCACCACCCGCGGCTCCGGCCAGCCCTTCAACTCGAAGTGATGATGCAGTGGCGCCATGCGGAAGATTCGCCGTCCGGTGCGCTTGTACCAGAGGACCTGGATCATGACCGAGACCGTTTCGGCGACGAAGATGCCGCCCATGATGAAAAGCACGATCTCCTGGCGAACCACGATGGCGACCATGCCAAGCGCGGCGCCCAGGGCAAGCGCCCCGACATCGCCCATGAATACCTGGGCCGGGTAGGTGTTGAACCAGAGAAATCCCAGGCCGGCTCCCACCAGGGCACCGGCGAACACCACCAGCTCACCCGCTCCCACCACATAGGGGATCCCGAGATACTCCGCAAAAACCACGTTGCCGCTCAAATAGGCAAACACCCCGAGCGCACCACCCACCAGGACCGTTGGCAGCACCGCCAGGCCGTCCAGGCCGTCGGTCAGGTTGACTGCGTTGGAGGCCCCGACAACCACCAACCAGGTCAGGGGAATGAACAGCAAACCCAGAGGGATGGCGAAATCCTTCAGCAAAGGCAGCATCAGGGCGGTTTCCACCGGAGTGGTCGCCGTGGCGTAGAGAACCGTGCCAGCAATGAGGCCGGCGATGGTCTGCCAGAAGAACTTGGTCCGTGCCCGCAAACCTTCACTGCTGCCGCGGGTAAGCTTCAGCCAGTCGTCTACGCCGCCAATGGCGCCAAACGCCAGGGTGGTCAGCAGGACGATCCACACATATCGACTGGTGAGATCGCCCCAGAGGAGCGTTGCCACCGCGATCCCGACCAGGATGAGCGCGCCACCCATGGTCGGTGTTCCGGCCTTGGCGTAGTGGCTGACGGGTCCGTCCTCCCGGACCTGCTGTCCGACCTGATAGCGCTCCAGGCGCCGGATCAACGAGGGTCCTACCCACAGGCCAATACCCAGTGCAGTGAGCGTTCCGAGAATGGCCCGGAACGTCAGGTACTGAAACACATTGAAAGCGCTGTAATAGCGCTCCAGCCACTCCGCCAGCATCAGGAGCATGACGGGCCCTCCTCGCCGGAACCGACGACCAGCTCGTCAACCACGCTATCCATGCGTGCGGATCTCGACCCTTTCACCAGAACCCGGACACCGGGCTCCAGGTCCGCCTGCAGTGCCCTCACCAGATCGGCCCGACTGTCGAAAGCACGGCCCTCGATCGGCCCGCCGAAGCTCTCCACCGCCCGCTTGCTGTGGGCCCCCAGACCATAGAGTCGGGCGATCCCCAGCTGGCGGGCAATACGCCCCGCATCGGCATGGTAGGCCTCAGTTCGGGGACCGAGTTCTGCCATGTCCCCGAGTACCACCCACAGGGGCGCAGAGCCATCCGCGAGTGTCCGCATGGCCGCCGCCAGCGAGGCCGGATTGGCGTTGTAACTGTCGTCGATCACCGTGGCGTCGTTGATCCCGGCGCGGGTCACCATCCGGCCGGCGACCGGCGTGATGGCCTCGAGACCGCTACGAATCGCGTCCGTGCCGGCCCCCATGGCGTGGGCCGCCGCGGCGGCGGCCATGGCGTTGGCCTGATTGTGGGAGCCCGGCAACGGCACCTGCACCCGGAATGGCGCGGTGTCTGGCAGGCGAATCTCCAGGTCACCATCCGGACCGGGGCGCCCACTGACCTCGGCGGGAGCATCCGCCAGGCTGAACCGCACAATGTGACAGTGGGCCGCCTGCTGCTCCCAGATGTGAGCGAACACGTCGTCCGCATTGATAATGGCCTGGCCATTGGCCGGGAGGGCGGCCAGCAGCTCACCCTTGCAACGGGCGATGGCCTCAAGGCTACCGAATCCCCCCAGGTGCGCCGGTCCCACGTTGTTGATAACGCCCACCGACGGGCGGGCCCAGCTGGCCAGCAACTCGATGTCTCCGGGACGGCCGCATCCCATTTCGACCACGGCGTGCCGATCCTCCGGGTCCAGCGCACAAAGGGTGAGGGGCACGCCAAGCTCGTTGTTCTGATTGCCGGCAGTGGCCCGGGTCGGTCCGAGGCCGGCAAGAATGCTGGCGAGCATTTCCTTGACGGTGGTCTTGCCATTGCTGCCGGTGACTCCGGCCACGGTGGCCCGGCTCTCCGCCCGCGCGCGGCAGGCAAGCTCCACCAGCGACCGCCGCGGATCCGTTACCCGCCATTGCGGCAGTGATGAATCCACAAAATGGCTCACCATGGCCGCGGAGGCGCCGGCCCGAGCCGCCGCATCAATGTACTGATGGCCGTCGGTGGACTCGCCGGACAGGGCGATGAACAGATCTCCGTCGCCCGCCTGCCGGGAGTCCAGCGTCGCGGAACAGACCCGCGCTTCGCCCTGGCGGCACTCCCCGCCCAGCTCCCGGGCCAGCGACTGAATGGACACCCAGCGCATCAGTGCAGTCCTCCCGGGATCCGGGATCGGACCACGGCCTGATCGGAAAACGGAATAACCGCTTCGCCGATGACCTGCTGGCTTTCGTGGCCCTTGCCGGCCACCAGCACACCGTCGCCGGGCCGGGCCATTGCCATGGCGGTGGCAATGGCTTCTTCCCGATCACCAATCTCCCGGCAGTCACTGCCGGGATGACAACCGGCCTTCACGGCGGCACGGATGTCCGCAGGATCCTCGGTTCGCGGGTTGTCATCGGTAATAATCACGGTATCAGCGAGGCGCGACGCCGCAGCGCCCATCACCTCCCGCTTACCCCGGTCCCGATCGCCACCACACCCCATGACGCAGATCAGCCGTCCCGTCAGATGATGACGCAGAGTGCTCAAGGCCGCCTCAAGGGCGCCTGGCGTATGAGCGTAGTCAATCACCACCAGGGCGTCATTGGCCGTCCGGTAGTGCTCCATTCGCCCCGGCACCGGCTGGATCCGCGCCAGCGCATCGAGCGCATCATCCAGCGGATAATCGCCGACGAACGCCCCCAGCGCTGCCATGGCATTCATGGCGTTGAATTCTCCAAGCACCGGCAGCACCAGGGTCCGCTGGATTCCACTCAGCAGAGCCTTCACCCGCAGGCTGGTCGCCTCGGGCGCTGTGGAGAGGATTCGCAGGTCGGCTTCGGCATGGTAGCCATAGCTGAGCGCCGAAGCCCCCCGATCGGGAGCCGCCAGCAGTTCAGCGCCGAGTTCATCGTCGCGATTCAGCACGCACTGCTGGAGGCCGGAACGGGTGAACAGCTGGCGCTTGGCCGCCCGATAAGCCTCGACGGTGCCGTGATAATCCAGGTGATCGCGGCCAACATGAGTGAGCACTGCCACGTCCATTCTGACCGCCTCGGTGCGATGCTGAGCCAGCGCGTGGGATGAGACCTCCATGGCCACGGTCCGGACCCGACGGTCGCGGAGCTCGGCAAACCGGCTCTGCAGGGTCAACGCATCGGCGGTGGTCAACCCCGAGTCCATGGGCGCCGCCACCTCGCCCCAGCCCAGCGTGCCCATGATGGCCGACGGCCCGTCGAGCTGTTCGGCCAGCTGGGCGGTATAGTGAGCCACCGATGTCTTGCCATCCGTCCCCGTTACACCGATCACTCGCAGCGCAGAAGAGGGGTCGCCGTAAAAACGCGCACCGAGGTGTCCAGCCGCAGCAGCGAGACCTTTGAACGGCACCGCGATGGCGCCGGCCGCCTGGCAGCGGGCCTGTACCTGCTCGGCGTCGTGACCAGCGCCCGGCTCCCACAGAACCGCCGCGGCGCCGTTGGCCAGCGCCTGATCCAGATGGGCAAGGCCATGGCGGCTGGAGCCGGCCATGGCCAGAAAGAGCCACCCTGGCTGAACGTGCCGAGAATCCAGAGTGAGCCCCGCGACCAGCCGCTCATGGGCGGGATCAATCACCACCCAGGGCGCAAGCAGAACCGTGAGACGGGTCACACTGCTCATGGCGACCGCCCCTCGCTCACAGCCAGCGTCGGTTCGTCGGCATCCACGTCCGGCGGCACGTTGTAAAGCCGCAGCGCGCTCTGCATCAGGCCCTGGAAAACCGGTCCCGCAACCGGTCCGGCGTAGTACACCTCTCCCCCTGGCTCGTCGATGGTGACCACGGCAACGAATCGGGGATTGTCTGCAGGCGCCATCCCGGCAAAGGTGGAGATGTAGCGATCGGTGGCATAGCCACCGGGAATAGCCTTACGGCTGGTGCCCGTCTTGCCAGCCACTTGGTAACCGGGGATTGCGGCGTGGGTTGCCGTGCCTCCGTCCCGGGTCACCTCGACCATCATGGCGCGCAACGACCGCATCAAACCCGGATCCAGGCGCTGCTCCGGTTCACCGCGGTCAATCCCGCGAACCAGTGCTGGCGTCGGGATTTTTCCGTCGGCGGCGATCGCGGCATAGGCCCTCGCAATCTGCAGGGGGGTGACGGAAAGGCCGTATCCGAAAGCCAGCGTGGCCTGCTCGATGGGCCTCTGGCTGGGCGTTGCCGGCATGGTGCCGGACGATTCGCCGGGAAACGTCACGCCGGTGGCTTCACCGAAACCGAACCGCTTCAGCAGCCCCCAGACTTCCTCGGCTTCGATGTCCAGTGCCATCCGGACCGCGCCGACGTTGCTGGATTTCTGCAAGACGCCGGTAACGGTGAGCTCGCCGAAATCGCGAATGTCGCGCACCTCGTTTCGCCCCACCCGCAGGACACCCGGACTGGTGCTGACGGGTGTGCTGGGCGTGTACTGCCCGCTCGCCATGGCCGCCGCGATGGTCATGGGCTTGGTCACCGAGCCCGGCTCGAAACTGTCGGTAACCGCCCGATTACGAAACCGCTCGGGACGCAGGTCCGAACGCCGGTTAGGGTTGAAAGCGGGCTGGTTGACCATGGCGAGAATTTCGCCGCTGTGGACATCCATCAGCACGACAGAGCCGCCGGCCGCCTGCTCGCGCTCCACCGCCGCCTTCAGCTCCCGATACGCGATGTACTGGAGGCGCAGATCAAGGGTCAGCGTCAGGTCCCGTCCGGGCTGTGGCTCGCGCAGGCGCTCAACATCCTCGATGCTCCGCCCCAGCCGGTCCCTCAGAACACGCTTGGCACCGGACTGACCCGCCAGCCAGTCATCAAAAACCCGCTCCACACCCTCCTGCCCGCGGTCATCGATGTCGGTGAAGCCCAGGACATGGCCGGTCACCGGACCCGCCGGATAAAATCGCCGATACTCGCGCTGTAGCGCGACTCCAGGCAGATCCAGAGCCATGGTCGCCTCGGCGACCCGGGGATCCACATGCCGACGGATGTAGACGAATTCCCGACGCTGCCTGGCGCGCAGGTGATCCAGTAGCGTGGTGGAGTCCAGCTCCAACTCTGCCGCCAGCTGCGTAACGGCCTCAGCCCCGCCCTCTTCCAGCAGCACGCCGGGATGGGCCCATACCGAATCCACGGGCGCGCTGATGGCCAAGGCTTCGCCATGGCGGTCATGAATGCCACCACGATGGGCCACCATGGTTTCCATGCGCAGATGCCGCTGGTCGCCCTGCCCCTGCAGAAAATCCCCCTCCGTCAACTGAAGTGCCACCGCCTGGACCATCAGGGCACCCATCAGCCCCATCAGGCTCACCAGCACGGCGACGCGCCGCCAGACCGGAGCCACCACACTCCGATCGCCCCGGGTCATTGGTCCCCCTCGGGCCGGCCTGAACGGATCAAGACAATGTCCTCACCGGCCGGCATTTCCAGCTGGAAATCCTCTCGAGCGATGCGCTCTACCCGGGAATGAGTCGCCAGTGCGCCCTGCTCCAGTCGAAGGCGGCTCCATTCGGTATTGAGGCGATCCCGCTCCGCCTGCAGCTTTTCCAGGTTGAGGAACAGGCTACGCGTCTGATGCTTGACCTCCACGACCGCGATGGCCGACGCCATGACCAGCACGGCGAGCAGGGCCACTGCGACGGTCATGCGATTCACGGCAACCGCTCCGCGACCCGGAGAATGGCGCTGCGAGCTCTCGGGTTGGCTCGCACTTCGGAGTCGGTCGGACGGCAGGCCCGACCCACACGCCGAAGTTTTGGCTGCTTCTCCGGCGGGACGCGACCCGCTCCCGCCGGCAGGTCGCCCACCTGACTGTGGCGATTGATGAAGCGCTTGACGCGCCGGTCCTCGAGTGAATGGAAACTGATGACCACCAGACGTCCGCCGGGACCCAGGAGGTCGCAGATGTCCTCGAGCAGGGCATCCAGGGCGCCCAGCTCGTCGTTGATGTGAATACGGATCGCCTGAAAGCTGCGGGTGGCCGGATGACGGCCCGGCTCCGCGCGGGGTACCGCCTCGGCGATTAGCGCGGCTAGGCCGGTGGTGGTATCCGGCAGCGCGTCCGCCTCACGGGCGGCTCCGACGAATCGGGCAATACGGCGCGCGAAGCGCTCCTCACCGTATTCACGAAGCACTCTCGCCAGTGTCTTTTCATCAACCCGATCAAGCCACTGCCGGGCGGTTTCGCCACGGCTGTTGTCCATGCGCATGTCAAGCGGGCCTTCCCGCAGAAAACTGAACCCGCGGGACGGGTCATCCAGCTGCGGGGATGACACCCCCAGATCGAGCAGGATCCCCATCACATGGCCCGCCAGCCCCTCACCCCTCAACACGTCGCCCAAGTCGGAAAAACGGGCCTGCAGAATGCGACAACGGTGATCCCCGCCATGGCGCGAACGTGCCAACTGGATGGCTTGCGGGTCCTGATCAACCAGCCAGACGCAGGCGGTATCGTCGAGGGCGGAGAGAAGTGCCGCGGCGTGGCCACCCCGGCCGTAGGTGCCGTCAACCCAGACTCCGCCAGGACGGGGGCACAGACCGTCGATGGCCTCCTGAATCATGACGGGCCGGTGGTCGGAGATCTGACTCACGGGCAACGCCTCCTAGAGGGATAAGGACTCAAGATCGGCGGGCAGATCATCGGATCCTGCTGCCTCGTTAAGCCACTCGGCCCGACGAGCGGTCCATGTGCCCTCATCCCACAGCTCGAACTTGTTCCCCTGACCGATCAGGACTGTCCGTTTTTCCAGACCGGCGAACTCCCGCAGCGGCGGGGGCAACAGAATGCGGCCACTGCCATCCAGCTGGCACTCCGTGGCGTGGCCGATCAGCAGACGCTGCAAACGCCGGGCACTGCGATTGAGACTGGGAAGGCGTACCAGCTTCTGCTCAATGTGTTCCCACTCCGGCAAGGGATACACCAGCAGGCAGTGATCACGGTCCACGGTGACCACCAGATTACCGTCGCAGAGGGCCGCCAGGCGATCCCGATAACGGCTCGGGAAAGCCATGCGCCCTTTGGTATCGAGGTTGATGTGTGCGACGCCTCGAAACACTGGATTACCCTTTAACCACCCGAAAATTCCATTTTTTGCCACTTCTTCCCACCATTGGCCACACTTTAGACAGACCCGGAGGACGCGTCAACCCACGCGATGCGTAATTTTTTCCAGCATGACAGTGACTTATAAGCGCCGGGCGGGGCGCGTTATCAACACTTGGAGCGAATAAAAATTCGCCCCTTTAAACATTGATTTATGG
This sequence comes from Spiribacter sp. 2438, assembly GCF_009676705.1. GTDB lineage: Bacteria > Pseudomonadota > Gammaproteobacteria > Nitrococcales > Nitrococcaceae > Spiribacter. The sequence continues at coordinate 1,566,004 of NZ_CP046046.1, forward strand.
GGATTTGCGAGAATTCGCATTAAGAAAGGGAAGGGAAGCCGGCCTGTAAGCCGGGTTCTGTCGAGGACAGCCATTCATCTGTGATGCATGTCGCCATGCACCTTGAGCGACCTACCCGGGAGCCGCGCGGGCCACGCGTCTGCTCCCCTATTTGGTCTTGCTCCGGGTGGGGTTTACCGTGCCACGCCTGTTACCAGCCGCGCGGTGCGCTCTTACCGCACCATTTCACCCTTACCTGTGCCATGCAGAGATGGCCATCGGCGGTCTGTTTTCTGCGGCACTTTCCGTCGGCTCACGCCGCCCAGGGGTTACCTGGCACCCTGCCCAGTGGAGCCCGGACTTTCCTCCGCAATACTGCAGCGACTGCCCGGCCGACTTCCCAGGCAACAGGATACCACTGCCCCGTCACTTGTGCTCTTTGCCTCGGTGCAATCGGGCGTAGAGCGAATTCGCGGACTCGCCGGTCAATCGCGCTGCCAGCCGAGCGGCAGCCCGAGCGCTCAGCCCCTCCGCCCGCAGCAGGCTCAACAGCTCCTCGGCGTCCGGTATGCTCGGCCTGGCCGGCCTGGAGGGCGCCGGGCCAACCATGACCACGAATTCACCGCGCTGGTGGTTGGGATCCTGATGGAGCCATACCGCCAGGCCCTGAAGGTCCTCCAGACGGGTGGTTTCGTGCCGCTTGGTGAGTTCCCGGGAGATGGCCGCCGGCCGGGCGCCGCCAAACACGGCGATCATGTCTTCCAGAGTGCCATGCAGACGCCGTCCGACTTCGAACATCACCAGGGTGTGATCGCATTCGGCCAGTTCCGCCAACCGACGACGGCGCGCCGCCGCACGGACGGGCAGAAAGCCCTCGAAAAAGAACCGGTCAGTGGGCAGACCGGAAACCGAGAGCGCTGCGATCAGACTGCTGGGCCCGGGGATCGTCAGAACCTCGAACCCCGCCAGCCGCAGGGATCGCACCAATCGGTAACCGGGATCACTGATGAGCGGTGTGCCCGCATCGCTGATCAGCGCCACGTCCTGGCCCGCTGCCAGCCGTGCCTTGAGCAACGCAACACGCGCCTCTTCGTTATGCTCATGAAGACTGATCAGGGGCCTGCGGATGCCCAGGGCGGTCAGCAGACGGGCGGAGTGCCGGGTATCCTCGGCCGCCACCAGATCGGCCTGGGTGAGAGTGTCCATCGCCCGCTGGCTGATGTCGCCCAGGTTGCCGATGGGCGTGGCGACCACATGCAAGCGCCCCGGAATGTTTGACACCCTTTCCTCCGGCCTTCGATACTTCCAGTACCGCTGCGGAGTGTACCCGGCGGCGACCGGTACCGCGAGGACTGCCTTGTCATTGCTGCGCCCTACTTTCTCCCTCCTGATGGCCTTGCTTTTCGTCGCCGGCTGCGCGGGCATGGATCCCGGCGATGGCCCGACGATCGGCGAGGTGGATACGCCCCGGATTAACGCGGCTCAGGCCGCTCTGGCGGCGGAAGACCCGTCCAGCGCGTTGACACTATTACGCCGGGCAGCCGCCGAAACCGCTGAGCCGGCGGCCACCGGGTTGCAGCTTGAAGCCGCCCTGCTCGCCCTGATGGTGGACGACAGCGATCCCGCAACCGAATGGCTGGGGAGTCGCTATGCCGACGCGGGGGAAGCCAATGCGCTGATTTCCGCCATGGTGCGGGTCCGACTTGGCGAACTCGACGGCCCGGACGCGATCCGCGCCCTGACCCCGACCCGCAATCCGGATCAGTTGCCGCAGCGACTGATCCCCTTCCAGCTGGACACGCTGGCCACGCTGGAGGCCGGCGAGGGCCACTGGCAACGAGCTGTCGATCACCGACTGGCCATGGCCGAGCACGCGCCCCCGGGATGGGTCCAGCGACTGAATGAAGCGAGGCTCTGGGAGGCGCTGATGGACGCCCCCCTGAGTGATTTGAGAGAGGCCGGCCGTCACGCAAGGACAGAACCGCTGAAGGGCTGGCTGGATCTGGCAATCACCATCCGGGAGCAGGCACTGGAGCCGAACGGTGCGGCTCTGGCCCTGGAGTCATGGCGGATCGATCAACCGTCTCATCCGGCAAGCCCCCTATTGGAGACGCGGGTTGTCGCCATGCATCGCGCTGACCTGTCTCCACCCGCAAGGATCGGCGTGCTGCTGCCGCTCAGCGGCGAGCTGGGCAGCGCGGGCCGGGCAATTCAACGGGGGATTCTGGCCGCCTATCATGCCGACAGCGACGCCCGGCGGCGCCCTGAATTATTCTTTGTAGACACCGGTGACGAGGGAATGCCCGCCCCGGCTGCCTATCGGGAAGCCGTCGCCCGAGGCGCACTGCAGGTCATCGGCCCATTGACAAAAAGCGCCCTGCGGGACCTGATTGCCGGGGGCAACCTGGATGTTCCCGTGCTGGCGCTGAACCGGGTGGATGACGTCGAGGTGCCGCCGGCGGTTCATCAATTCGGGCTTGCCCCTGAGGATGACGCTCGGGCGGCGGCCACTCTGGCACTGGCATTGGGGTATGAGCGCATGGCCATTCTTTCCAGCGCCGATGACTGGGGCAAACGAGTCGCGGCAGCGTTCAAGGCCAGGCTGGAGGAAAACGGCGGCCAGGTAGTGGGCCATAGCCGATATGCAGACGATCAGGAGGATATGAGCGCCCCGGTTCGCGAGCTCTTCCACCTCGACCTCAGCACGGAGCGCCAGAGTCGACTGCAATCGGTCACCGGCTTGCGGGTCCATTTTGAGGATCGCCGTCGTGAAGACATGGACGCCGTTTTCCTGGGCGCATTCGAGACCAATGCGCGCCTGGTTACTCCTCAGGTCCGATTTCAGCGCGGCCTCAACCTGCCAGTGCTGGCAACCAGCCAGGCCTATCCCCGCAATGCTTCGCGTCAGGCGAACGAGGACCTGGAGGGTGCCATGATCATGCGCATGCCATGGTTACTCGAAGGGCCCATGCCGACTCGTGTCGAGTCGGCGCGAGATCAGCTGGAGAGTGCCGCAGAAGCCGGCAGCAGTGATCTGGTGGCGCTGGGCGTTGATGCCTTTCAGCTTCTGGGGCCGCTGCGCATTATGCAGCGAGAGCCGTCGCTCCGAGCTCAGGGATCCACCGGGGCAATACAGCTCGGCGCGGACAACGAAGTCCGACGTTCTCTTCTGCCGACGCGGGTCACTCGGTCAGGGCTTCGCCCCCTGAACCTGCCGGGGTCCGACGGAGCGCCCTCCTACCTGCCATGACCGGACGGCGATCCGGAGACATTGGACGGGCGGCCGAGGATCGAGCACTGGCACATTTGCAGGCGGCGGGCCTGACACTTCGAGAGCGCAACTTCCGGCTGCGGCGCGGAGAAATCGACCTGGTGATGCAGGATGGCGATGAAATCGCCTTCGTCGAAGTTCGCGCCAGACAACCCGGTCAGTTCGGGGATGGCGTCGAGAGCATCACCCGCGGAAAACGCAGCCGATTGGTTGCCGCGGCCGCCGGCTGGCTCCAGCGCCAGCACGGCGAACCAGCCACCCGATTCGACGTGGTGGCGGTGTCACCGGACGGCGCCATCGAGTGGATCGTGGATGCGTTCCGGGCAGACGATTAATGGATTAGAGGCGCGATCGCGCCCATTATTTGACGACTCGCAGCCCGGGCTTCGGCGGTGGGGCAGTGTCGTCGTCATCGGGCGATGGACCGTCACCATCTTCGGGGGTAAAGATCATTCCCCGACCATTCTCACGCGCATAAATCGCCTGCACGGCCTCGATGGGAATGTAGACCTGCATGGGTTGCCCACCGAACCGGGCCTCGAATGAAACCCCGTTGTTATCCATGGCAAGCCCACGGGTAGCGGTGGGCGAGATATTGAGGACCAGTTGTTCCCCGTCGGCGAACTGCGTGGGTGCGGCGACGCCCTCCGCCTCGGCGTTCACCAGAATGTGCGGCGTCTTCTGATTATCAACAATCCACTCATGAAGCCCGCGTAACAGGTAAGGCCGGCTGGGGGTCATTTGCCGCGCTTCATGCCCTGCTCGGCAGCCGTGAGGCTGGCATGAAATGGCTCGCGCTCGAACAACCGCTCGGCATAAGACCTGACCGGAGCCGCCGCCTCCGGCAGTTCAACCCCATAATGGCTTAGCCGCCAGAGCAGTGGCGCCAGCGTACAGTCCATCATGGTGATCTCTTCACTAAGGAAGTAGGGCAGCCCCGAGTCGAAAACATCAGCGCTGGCCGCCAGACCCTCGGCCAGCTCCCGGCGGACCGCCGGCTTTCCCCGAGTCTCCGGCCGCTCGAGATGAGACAACAACCGATACCAGTCCCGCTCCACCCGTGAGATCACGAGCTTGGCCTTGGCCCGGGAAACCGGATCCACCGGCATCAGCGGAGGGTGAGGAAATCGCTCGTCCAGGTACTCGCAGATCACCCGCGGGTCGTACAGTGCCAGATCGCGGTCCACCAGCGTGGGGGTCTCGGCGTAGGGATTGAGATCGGCGAGATCCTCTGGCTGTGGCCCATCCGGGAGGACTTCCACGATCTCGACGTCGATCCCCTTTTCAGCGAGGACCAGGCGGACCCGGTGACTGTCAGCACTGTCCGGATCGGTGTACAGACCAATGCTGGTGCGCTGACTGAGTACCACAACCCCCTCTTCGATCTGTCTCGCCCGCTGGTTCAGTGGATGTCCCTCCAGTACTCGCGCTTCATGAGATAGGCGAGGAACGTAAAGATCACCAGAAAGCCGATGACCCAAACCCCCATTTGATGGCGCTTGGCACGCACCGGCTCACCCAGGAATGTCATGAAGTTGGTGATGTCGCGAGTGGCCCGAAGGTACTCGGCCTCGGTCATGGTCCCCGCTGCACTGGCCGGCACTTCAATGCCGACGGTCATCAGTTCGCCCCCCTGTTCCTCACGAACCGGCTCGGGAACGCCCTGCAGGTGCCAGAGCACATGGGGCATGGAGGAGTTCTCGAGCAGAGTATTGTTCCAGCCAATGGAAGCATCCGGGTCCCGGTAGAAGCTGTTCAGGTAGGTGAAAATCCAGTCCGGGCCCTTCGAACGGGCGGTCAGCGACAGATCCGGGGCCGGCGCACCAAACCAGTTCATGGAGTCATTGGTGCCCATGGCCGACATCATCATGTCACCCACTTCATAACTGCCAAAGATCAGGTTTTCCTCGATCAGCTCCATGGACACGCCGAGCCCCTCGGGCAGCGCGTTCCAGCGCACAAACTCGGCGGAGTGACAGCCCATGCAGTTATTGGCGAAAAGGTTGGCTCCCCGCTGCAGGGACGCCGTGTCGGAGACGTCGACATTGGCGTCCATGAAATCGCCCGATGGCCCCGCTGCGTGGACGCCTGCAGTGGTCAGGCCCAGCAGAACACAGCAGATGAGTTTCTTCATCACTCGGTCACCCTCTCCGGAACCGGCTTGGTTCGCTCAAATCCGAATGCCGTGTAGACAAACAGGAACGCAAAGAATCCGAAATACACCGCCGTCCAGATCTGCGACCAGCGGGTCACCGTCAGCCCGAAGTAGAGATCAGAGGCCTCCTGAATACCCAGATAGCTCAGGATGATGAAGGCCACGGCGAAGAGGCCGAGGCCGATCTTGTGGCCGAGCCCGCGGTAACGGATGGAGCGCACTTTGCCGCGATCTATCCATGGCAGGAAGAACAGAACGACGATGGCGAGCCCCATCAACAGCACCCCGCCGAACTTGTGCGGCACGGCGCTGAGAATCGCGTAGAACGCCGTGAAGTACCACACCGGTGCGATGTGTTCAGGCGTCTGCAGCGGATTGGCCGGTTCGAAGTTCGGCGCTTCCAGGAACAGGCCACCCATCTCCGGAGCGAAGAACACCACCGCCGCGAAGAAAATCAGGAATACACCCAGCCCGAACGTATCCTTCACCGTGTAATACGGATGGAAGGGGATGCCGTCCTTCGGCTTGCCCTCGCTGTTCTTGTGGTCCTTGATGTTGACGCCGTCCGGGTTATTGGACCCCACCTCGTGCAGGGCCAGGATGTGGAAAACCACCAGACCGACCAGCGCCAGCGGCAACGCGACCACATGCAGCGCGAAGAATCGGTTCAGCGTCACCCCGGAGATGTTGTAATCACCCCGAATCCAGAGCGCCAGCTGATCCCCGAACCCCGGAATGGCGCCGAATAGCGAAATGATCACCTGAGCGCCCCAGTAGGACATCTGGCCCCAGGGCAGCATGTAGCCCATGAAGGCTTCAGCCATGAGCACCACGTAGATGATCATGCCGAAAATCCAGATCAACTCTCTCGGCTTCTGGTAGGACCCGTACAGCAGGGCACGGAACATGTGCAGATAGACCACCACGAAAAACGCCGAGGCGCCGGTGGAATGCATGTAGCGGATCAGCCAACCCCACTCCACATCGCGCATGATGTATTCCACCGAGGCGAAGGCGCCTTCGGCGGTGGGGACGTAATTCATGGTAAGCCAGATGCCGGTCAGCAGCTGATTGACCAGCACAAACAGAGCCAGGGAACCGAAGTAGTACCAGAAGTTGAAGTTCTTGGGGGCGTAATACTCACCGATGTGCTCATTCCACATCTTGGTGAGCGGGAAACGGGCATCAACCCAGCCAAGCATCCCGCCCTGAGCCTTGGTGCTCGTTGCTTCACTCATCAGACCGTCTCCTCGTCTTCTCCGACCACCAGCATGCCGTCGGCGGCGATGCGGTGCGGTGGAACCGGCAAATTCGTCGGTGCGGGCATGCCACGGTAGACCCGCCCGGCCATATCGAATCGGGATCCGTGGCAGGGGCAAAAGAAACCGCCCTCCCAGTCCGAATCCAGGGAACCCGGACGGGGCATGAACGACGGGATGCAACCCAGGTGGGTGCAGATGGGAACCACCACCAGCAGGGAAGGATCGATGGAGCGGTGGACATTCTGCGCGTAGGCTGGCTGCTGGTCGGCAACCGCCGACTCGGGATCGCTGACCCGGTCATTCAGTGAGGGCAACGCCTCGATCGCCGCCTCGGAGCGCCGAATGACCCAGACGGGTTGGCCCCGCCAGGTGATGTTGATTCGCTGACCGGCCTCCAGGGTGCTGGTATCCACCTCAACCGGCGCACCGGCCGCTCGCGTGGTTGCACTGGGTTTCCAGTAAGCGAGAAACGGAACCGCGGTGTAGGCCACACCGACACCACCCACCACGGAGACCGCGCCGGTCAGAAAGCGGCGGCGGCTCCTGCTGGCACCTTCCTCAGACATTGATTTTCCCCTGTATGGGAGACGCGTAATCTTGGCCCGACAGCAAGGCAGAAAACTGCGGGTTTTAGAGCGCCCGTCTTAACTGCTTTTCAATGGCCGCAAGAATCGCCCATGAAACCATTCCAGTCAAGGTTGAACCGCCTCCACGAAGGGCCCTCAACGACGGGAATCCGTCTCTCAGGCCGGATTGGGATCGTCGATGAATCGATGCTCCAGACCGAAAGCTTCGGCCAAATGTTCGCCCAGTGCCTGAACCCCTCCTCTTTCGGTGGCATGGTGCCCTGCGGCCAGGTAATGCATACCGGCCTCACGCGCCAGATGCGTTGTCGGCTCGGAAATCTCGCCACTCAGATAGAGATCGACGCCGAGGTCGGCGGCCGCCGAAATGAAACCCTGGCCTCCACCGCTGCACCAGGCGACACGCTGCACGCGCTCCGGACCCTCTCCCACCATCAATGGCGGGCGGTCCAGGGCGAGGGCTACCCGCCTGACGAATCCGTCGACCGGCAGCGGCTCCGCCAATTGGCCATGCCAGAGAAGACCTTCGACCCCACCGGCATCCACCTGGCCGGTCACGGAGATATCCAGGAGCCGCGCCAGACAGGCATTGTTGCCCCACTCGGCATGCACATCCAGTGGCAGGTGATAGGCCAGCAGACTGATGTCGTTGCGGAGCAAACACCGGATACGTTCGGCTTTGGCGCCGGTGAGGCACGGACTTTCGCCTTTCCAAAAGTACCCGTGATGAACCAGCACGGCGTCAGCCCCCGCGTCGATGGCGGCGTCCAGGAACCGCTTTGAGGCGGTGACGCCGGTCACCAGGCGTTGGATGTTCGCCCGGCCTTCCACCTGCAACCCATTCGGGCAGTAGTCGGCGATTTTCGCCACTGAAAGCCGCTCATGCAGGTAATCCGTCAGCGCGGAACGGTGTACCATTGCCCCTCCAGAACAAAAACAACCCAATTAGAGTGTAGATGATGAAGATGCATCGCTTCATGCGCTTCGTTGGAAGTTATGTGCTGGTCGGGCTATTGGCAGCCGCGGGGATCATCTGGCTGGCGCCGGATTTGCTGCAGACGGAACCCGCCGTGATAGAAGTGACCGAACCGCCCCCTGCCGGTGAGGGCGACCTGGCAGCCGCCGAGATCGGCAGCGCCAGTGGTTACCGGGTCTCCTATGCCGACGCAGTGGAGGCGGCCATGCCGGCGGTGGTGAACATTTACACCAGCACCCGGGCGGCGGATCCGCGCAACGTGCTGCTGGACACGCCCCTGTTTCGGGAACTTTTCGACGACCCGCTGGCTGACGACAGCGAGGCATTGCAGACCTCCCTGGGATCCGGCGTCATCGCCTCTGATGCCGGTCATGTGCTCACCAGTCACCATGTGGTGGAGGGCGCCCGGCAGATTCAGGTGATGCTCAGCGACAACCGCACCACAAGTGCGGAAATCGTCGGGACCGACCCCGAGTCTGACCTCGCGGTACTCAAGCTGGATCTGCCGAATCTGGCCCACGTTTCACTGGCTAGCTCGGACCGCAATCGGGTCGGTGACGTGGTGCTCGCCATTGGCAATCCCTTCGGCGTGGGGCAGACCGTGACCAAGGGCATCATCAGCGCCCTCGGCCGGAGTGAGTTGGGCCTCGCGACCTTCGAGAATTTCATTCAGACCGATGCTGCCATCAATCCGGGGAGTTCCGGTGGGGCGCTGGTGGATGCCACCGGTGCGGTCATCGGCATCAATACCGCCGTCTTCAGCCGGGATGGCAACTCCACGGGCATCGGGTTCGCGGTGCCGGCGCCACTGGCCAACGCAGTCCTGCAGGACATCATCAAGCACGGGCGCGTCATCCGAGGCTGGATCGGGGTTCAGGTGCAGGAACCCTCGGGCGAAACCTCGGCCGTAGAGATTGTCGGGGTGCTTCGGAGTGGACCTGCGGATCGGGCGGGTCTGCAGGCAGGCGACGTGATCGTCGCACTTGAGAATCGGCCTCTGGTGGGCGTCAGCGGGTTGCTGGACCGCATCAGCTCCATGGAACCCGGAAGCAGCGTCACACTCGTTGGTGAGCGGGATGGCGAACCCCGCGAGTGGACTGTCGAGGTCACCGAACGCCCCAGTGACCTGGCGCGCCAGCGGCCGGAGAGCCCGCCGCTACGCTGACGGGTCCCGGCGCATTCGATAAGCCGCCGAGCGAGCATGGGCGGTCAGCCCCTCGGCCTCTGCCAGGCGGACGGCGATTTCGCCCAGGCTGCCCGCTGCCTGCTCGGAGCAGTACACGATGCTGGTGGACTTGCAGAAATCATAGACACCCAGAGGCGACGCGAACCGGGCGGTGCGAGAGGTGGGCAGCACATGGCTGGGGCCGGCGCAGTAGTCGCCGAGCGCTTCGGGAGTGTGGCGCCCCAGGAACATGGCGCCGGCATGATCAATGGCCGCCGCCAGGCGCTCCGGCTCCACCACGGAGAGCTCCAGGTGCTCAGGCGCGATGCGGTTGGCCACCGCGGCGGCCTCGTTGAGATCGCGGACGCAGATTAGTGCGCCACGCCGCCGCAGGGACTCCCGAATGATCTCCGAGCGCTCCATCTCTGGCAGCAGGCGCTCCATGGCTGCCTGGACCTCGTCGAGATAACGAGCCTCAGGGCAAATGAGAAGCGCCCGAGCGTCCTCATCGTGCTCGGCCTGAGAAAAAAGATCCATGGCGATCCAGTCCGCATCGGTCTGGCCGTCGCAAATGATCAGGATTTCGGAGGGCCCCGCTACCATGTCAATGCCCACGTGACCAAACACACGACGCTTTGCCTCAGCGACGTAGGCGTTGCCGGGGCCCACGATCTTGTCCACGGCCGGAATGGTGGGGGTGCCGAACGCCAGGGCCGCCACGGCCTGCGCTCCACCCACCAGAAACAGCCGATCAACGCCGGCCACTGCGGCAGCCGCCAGCACCATGGGCGCAATCTCGCCGCCGGGCGCCGGGGCCACCATGATGACTTCGCCCACCCCGGCGACCCGAGCCGGTAAAACATTCATCAGCACCGATGAGGGATAGGCCGCCTTGCCACCGGGCACATAAACGCCCACCCGCTCCAGCGGGCGGATCCGCTGCCCCAGTCGGGTGCCGTCGGCGTCGTCGTTTTCCCAGCTCTGCGGGCGCTGATGCTCATGGTAGGCCCGTATCCGCTCGGCCGCGGCCCTCAGCGCCTCGCGGTCCTCGGCCGGGAGTGCATCGAGGGCGGCCCGGCAGCGCTCCGGCGCCACTTCGAGCTGGTCTGCCGACGACACCGGGTGCGCGTCAAGTTGCCGCGTATACTCGACCAGCGCCGAATCACCATCGCGCCGCACCGATTCCAGAATCTCGGCCACCGTGGACTCGACGCCGTGGGTGGCCCCGTCATCCCAGTCGGTGAGGGCCCCCAGGCGCTCTTCGAAATCGGGCTGTGTGGTACTCAGTCGCTCAATTTCCAGCATGCTTCACCTGTTATCCGGGCCCACTGACCGTGGCCTCGATCTGTTTGAGCAGTGGCTTGATCTCGCGGTGCCTCAGCTTCATGGATGCTTTGTTCACCACCAGCCGGGAACTGATGTCGGCGATGTGTTCAAGCGGCTCCAAACCGTTGGCGCGCAGCGTGTTCCCGGTATCCACCAAATCCACAATAACATCGGCAAGCCCCACCAGAGGAGCCAGCTCCATGGAGCCATAAAGCTTGATCAGGTCCACCTGTCGCCCCTGAGCGGCAAAATGCCGGCGGGTGATATTGACGAACTTGGTGGCGACGCGGATCCGGCGTCCGCCAAGCTCGACACCCGGACAGCCCGCCACCATCAGCCGGCATCGGGCAATGCCGAGATCGATGGGTTCGTAGAGGCCCTGCCCGCCCTGCTCGAGCAGCACGTCCTTGCCCGCGACACCCAGGTCAGCTCCGCCGTGCGCAACATAGGTCGGCACATCGGTGGCGCGCACAATGATCAGCCGGATGGAGGGATGACTGGTGGGCAGGACCAGATTCCGGGTCGCCGATGGATCCTCCAGGGGCTCGATCCCCAGCGGTTTCAGCAACGGCAGGGTCTGCTCGAGAATGCGGCCCTTGGACAGAGCAATGGTGAGGGCGTCAGGCATTGGCTCTTCGAAGCTCCCCGGGAATCCGGCGGATGTCCGCGCCGAGCTGCGCGAGCTTCTCCTCAATACACTCGTAGCCCCGGTCAATGTGGTAAATCCGGTCTACCTCGGTTTCGCCGTGACTGACCAGGCCGGCCAGTACCAGACTGGCCGAAGCTCGCAGGTCAGTGGCCATGACCGGCGCACCCGTGAGCCGGCTGACGCCGTTACTGATCGCGGTGTGGCCTTCCAGCCGGACATCCGCCCCCATGCGCTGAATCTCGAGGATATGCATGAACCGATTTTCGAATACGGTTTCGGTCACCATGCCGACCCCTTCGGCAACGGCATTCAGCGCGCAGATCTGTGCCTGCATGTCCGTGGGGAACGCCGGGTAGGGGGCCGTGCGGACATTCACTGCCAGCGGCCGGCGCCCCTCCATGTCCAGCGCAATCCAGTCATCCCCCGCCTCGATGACAGCGCCTGCTTCACGCAACTTGCCCACGACGGCGTCCAGTAGATGGGGCGCCGTATTCTTCAGCCGGACCGAACCACCGGTCATGGCCGCAGCCACCAGAAATGTCCCGGTTTCGATGCGATCCGGCAACACCTCATATTCCGTGCCCTGCAGCCGCTCCACCCCGTGAATGGTGATGGTGTCGGTGCCTGCACCGCGCACGTCAGCGCCCATGGCGTTGAGGAAATTTGCCAGATCCACCACTTCCGGCTCTCGAGCCGCGTTCTCAATAACCGTGACGCCCTCTGCCAGGGCAGCCGCCATCATCAGATTTTCGGTCCCGGTGACGGTCACCAGATCCAGCACCAGCCTCGCCCCGCGCAGGCGATCGCAGCGGGCGCGGATGTAACCGGCCTCGACGCGGATATCGGCACCGAGCGCTCTCAACCCGTCCACATGAAGATTGACCGGTCGGGTGCCGATGGCACAGCCCCCGGGCAGCGAGACATCGGCCTCGCCATACCGCGCCAGCAATGGCCCGAGCACAAGGATTGAGGCGCGCATGGTTTTCACCAGCTCGTAGGGAGCGTGATGATTGCTGATGGCGCTGGGATCAATTTCCACCCGCATGCGCTCGTCGACGGTGAGGCGCACCCCCATGCGGCCGAGCAGCTCCATGGTGGTCGTGATGTCATGCAGGTTGGGAATATTGCCGATAACCGAGGGACCATCCGCCAGCAGGGTTGCGGCCAGGATGGGTAGTGCGGCGTTCTTGGCGCCGGATATGCGAATCTCGCCGTTGAGGCTCTGCCCCCCGCGTATGAGTAGTCGCTCCACGGGTTCAGTCCTGCTCGGCAGCGGCCTGAGCCGGTGTCAGCGTTCGCATCGAAATGGCGTGCAGAACATCGGAATCGATGTGCGAGCGAAGGATGTCGTAGACCATCCGGTGGCGCCGCAGCAGAGGCAGATCCTCGAAGTCCGGGGAGACAATCCGTGCCTGAAAATGCCGACCGTCACCAATCACTTCGATTTCGGCATCACTCAGCCCGGCCTGCAGCAGGGCTCGAATCGCCTCAGGTTCCATCATTGTTCTGTCATCCCCGTTTGATCACCGTCGCTCAGTATCAGTTTATCAACCCCGCTGATTTGTGCGAGGCGTACCAGCGGATCCGGGGGATGGCGCAGCACAAGTGCCCCTCCCACCGACGTCAGGCGCCGCTGCCACTCCAGAATCAGGGCGAGACCCGCACTGTCGATCCGCTCTATACCGCCGAGATCAACCTCATAGCGGCGAGCCGTCACCGGCAGCGAATCCAGCAATGCCGGCACCTCCGGGGCGCGCAGGTCTCCCCGCAGAGTCAGCGCACCGGGATGGCGTTCCTCGAGGACCATCCCGCTCATTCGTCCCTGCTCGCGTTGTCGGAGCCGCTTTGCTGGTACAGAAACTGGCCGACGATGTCCTCGAGCACAATGGCCGAGCGAGTCAGCATGAACTCGTCACCATCGCGCAAGGCGTCTGGCATGCCTCCCGGATCCAGCGATATGTACTGCTCACCCAGCAGCCCGGCGGTGCGGATGCTGGCGGCCGTGTCGCTGGGGAGGTCATCAAAGCGGCGATCGATGGTGACCTCTACCCGGGCTTCGAGTCGCTGGGGATCGAGGTCGATATCGCTAACCCGGCCGATCTGCACCCCGCCCATCCTCACTGGGGCGCGTTCGCGCAGGCCACCCACATCCTGGAAGTGGGCGATAACCGTGTATCCGTCCATCCGCTGGAAAGCGGTGATATTACTGACCTGCATTGCCAGCACCAGCAGTGCCGCCAGACCGGCCGCCACGAAGGCTCCGACCGCGATTTCCGTGCCGCGCGCATTGTTCACCAGCGGTTTCCTCCGTCAATCAAACATCAGTGCCGTCAGCACGAAATCCAGCCCCAGAACCACCAGCGACGTGATGACTACGGTGCGGGTGGTGGCTCGGCTCACCCCCTGGGAGGTGGGCCGGCAATCGTAGCCATTGAAGACTGCGATCCACCCTGCCACCAGGCCGAAGGCGACGCTTTTGACCATGCCATTCATCACGTCATCACTAAAGCTGACGCTGGCCTGCATCTGAGACCAGTAAGACCCGCCATCAATGCCCAGCATGGCGGTGGCCACCGCATAGGCGCCAAGAATCCCGAGAAGCGTGAAAACCGCGCTCAGCAACGGCACCGACAACAACGCCGCCAGCAGCCGGGGAGCGATGATCCGCCGCTCGGGATCCACCGCCATCATTTCCATGCCCGCCAGCTGCTCCGTCGCCTTCATCAACCCGATTTCGGCGGTCAGGGCCGATCCGGCCCGGCCGGCGAACAGCAGAGCGGTGACCACGGGCCCCAGCTCCCGGGTTAGCGTCAGCGCCACCAGAACACCCAGGGATTGCTCGGCGCCAAAATCCACCAGGGTGTAATAGCCCTGCAGCGCCAGGACCATACCGACGAAGACGCCGGACACCATGATAATGACCAGAGTCAGCACCCCCACGGAGTAGAGTTGCTGAACCAGCAGACGGGGCCGTTTGACCAGCTCTCCCATACCGCCGACCACGCGCACCAGAAATAGTGTCGAGCGACCCAGCGTCGCCATCAGTTTCAGCGCCGTCGCGCCGATGGCCTGCAGAGAAGCCGTCATGGCCCGGGCCCCCGGCGGAGATCATCCTCGATATCGATGGCCGGATAATGAAAGGGCACGGGCCCGTCCGGCAAAGCATCCAGAAACTGACGCACCCAGGCCGAGTCGCTGGCCCGCAACTCCGCCGGTGTGCCCGAGGCGATAATACGACCCTCGGACAGGACATAGGCCCGATCCGCGATGGAGAGCGCTTCATCCACATCGTGGGAGACCACGATGCTGGTGAGTCCAAGCACGTCATTCAGTTGCCGAATCAATGTCATCAGGGCGCCCATGGAAATGGGGTCCTGACCGGCGAACGGTTCGTCATAAAGAATCAGGTCCGGATCCAGCGCCAGCGCCCTCGCCAGCGATATCCGGCGCGCCATGCCGCCGGACAACTCGGCTGGATAGAGACCGGCGGCGCCGCGAAGGCCGACGGCTTCAAGTTTCATCAGGACCACATGATGAATCACGGTATCCGGCAGCTCGGTATGCTCCCGTAGCGGAAAGGCCACGTTGTCGTAGCAGGTCAGGTCAGTGAACAAGGCGCCGCTCTGAAACAGCACGCCCATCCGGCGGCGGAGCCGATAGAGGTCCCGGCGGGACAGGGCGTCGACGCGCTGGCCGGCCACATTCACCTCCCCCGCGGCGGCGCGTAGCTGGCCGCCGATCAGGCGCAGTAGGGTGGTCTTCCCCGTCCCGCTGGGACCCATCACCGCGATCACCTCACCGCGGCGAACGGTGACATCAACGCCATCGAACAGCTTCCGGTCACCCCGGGAGAATACAAGCCCGCGAATATCGACCAGGACATCATCGCTGGATTTCGGGTGGCTAATCGACATGGTTCGGGGCACGCCATCGGAAGAGCGGGAAGATGGCGGCGAGTATCAGTGAAGGAATACGAGGGGTCAAATGAGGTATCGTGCGCCTTTCAGCTCGCCCGCCGGGACCGCGCGCATGGATACGTTGCTGCTCCTGCTGTTTCTGATCGCCGGCTTCGGCATCCTCGCCTGGAGCGCGGACATTTTCGTTGCGGGTGCCTCCTCAATGGCGCTCAGACTGGGCACCTCCAGAATGCTCATCGGTCTGCTGGTGATCGGCATCGGCACCTCACTGCCAGAGATGCTGGTTTCCGCCGCGGCAGCCGTGGACGGCATGCCCGATCTGGTCGTCGGCAACGCCCTGGGTTCGAACATCGCCAATATCGGCCTGATCGTGGGCGTCACGGCGCTCATCGCCCCCATTAACCTGGGCGAGCGCGTGCCCCATCGCGACTTCACCCTGTTGCTACTGGTGGTGGCAGCCACCGCCGTGCTGCTGGCAGATCTCCGCCTCACCCGGCTGGACGGCATCATGCTTCTGCTGGCGATGGCCGCGGTGCTGGTCTGGATGGCCTGGCAAGCCCGACGCAGCGACGACGCCGAGCTCGCCCGGACCGTCAGGGACGTGTCCCCCGAGGTCATGACCCCACGCAGAATCCTCCTGTCGCTATTGCTGGGCATGATCCTCCTGCTGGCCAGCTCCCGGTTGCTGGTCTGGAGCGCCAGCGAGCTGGCCAGGGCGATCGGGGTGAGCGAACTGGTGATCGGCCTCAGCATTGTGGCGCTGGGCACCAGCCTGCCAGAGCTGGCCGCTGGCGCGGCCTCGGCCCGCCGCGGCGAGCACGGCCTCATTGCGGGCAACATCATCGGCTCGTCGGTGTTTAACCTGTTGGCCGTGCTCGGTATCGCTGCCGTCATCGCGCCGTTTGCGCTGGAAGGCTCCAGCCTGATCCGCGATTACGGCATGATGACGCTGTTCATTCTGGCCTTCGTCGCCATCGGCCTGGGCATTGGCCGTCGCGGGCTGTACGGGCGTTCAGCAGGCTTCATACTGCTGAGCGGTTATATTCTTTACCAGACGAGTCTCTACCTGACCGGACCATAGGACGCGGATTGACCGACAGAGCCCAATGACCATGCCAGACAAATTCTGCGAGCTCGGCCGGGCTGTCCTCGAGACGGAAGCCACGGCCATCAGCAACCTGATCCCTCGCCTGGGGGAGTCATTCAGCGATGCCTGCCGCCTGATCCTGGACTGCCAGGGGCGGGTGGTGGTGACGGGAATGGGGAAATCCGGACATGTGGCCGGAAAACTGGCCGCCACCCTGGCCAGCACTGGCACCCCGGCCTTCTTCGTTCACCCGGGAGAAGCAAGTCATGGTGATCTTGGAATGATCACGCCCGGCGACGTGGTGGTGGCCCTCTCCAACTCCGGCGAGACCGACGAGATCAATCAGTTGATTCCACTGATCAAGCGCCGCGGCATCGGCCTTGTGGCAATCACTGGCCAGACGCGCTCGACGCTGGCCACCGCCGCCAGCGTCCATCTGGATGTGGCGGTTGAGCGGGAAGCCTGTCCGCTGGGCCTCGCGCCTACCGCCAGCACCACTGCCAGTCTCGCCATGGGTGATGCGCTGGCGATCGCCCTGCTCGAAGCCCGTGGCTTCACCGCCGACGATTTTGCACTGTCCCACCCGGGCGGCCGGCTGGGCCGACGACTCCTGCTGCACGTGGCCGATTTAATGCACACCGGCGAGGCTGTGCCGCGAGTCGGGGCGCAGACCTCCCTGAAAGAGGCTCTGCTTGAAATCACCCGCCGGGGCCTCGGCATGACTGCGGTCATCGACGACAACGAACAGGTGGTGGGAATCTTTACCGATGGTGACCTGCGGCGGGCGCTGGATGCGGCGGTGGACCTGCAGACGGTGAGGGTCACCGAGGTCATGACCCCGGATCCACGGTTGATCGGCGAAACGGAGCTGGCCGCGGAGGCCGCGGCCCTCATGGAGCGGCACAGCATCAATGCCCTGCTGGTCACCGACGGTGAAGGCCGCCTCTGCGGGGCACTGAACATGCACGACCTGCTGCGGGCCGGCGTGCTGTGAGAATCCCCGGCAACTGGCTTGGCGGGCTGGTCCTGGTGGCGTTGGCCCTCGGGTTGATCCTGTTCCGGGACATGCATCAGGACGATCAGCCACCGGCCGCTGAGGCCCCCATGGGGCCCGAGATCACCAGCCACGCCCGGGGCATCACCATGACCAGCACCAACGAATCCGGCGGGGTGGCCTGGCGGATGTCCGCCGCCGAGGCCTGGTATTACGACGAACCGGATCTATGGGTGCTGGACCAGCCCCGCTGGCAGCTTTACGACGAACCGGACCCCCCCTGGGTCGGACGGGCCAGACGGGGCCGCGCCTGGGACGACACCAACCGGGCGGATCTGATTGACGATGTGGTGATGTGGCGGCGGACCGCCGAGGGACTGACCCGACTCGAGACGCCGTTCATGCATCTCCGACTGCCGGAACACTATGCCGAAACCGATGAGCCCGTTACGCTCATCGGGCCTGATTATCAGGTGGATTCGATCGGGGCGAATGCCTGGCTCCGTGAAGATCGGATCGAACTGCTTGAGGATGCCCGGGGGCGATATGCGCTGGATGATAGCTAAGAACCTCATGACCGCGGTCCTGCTGATCAGCCTGGCCCCTGTCGCGATTGCCACCGAAAACGACGTCGTCAACCTGACGGCGGATCGGGCCGAGGTAAGGGACCTGGAGGGCATCAGCATCTATCGCGGCAATGTGGTGCTCACCCGGGGAGACATGCGAATCACCGGCGACCTGATGCACGTGTACTCGGATGAGCAACGCCGGCTGGATCGGGTGGAGGTGGATGGCACGCCCGCAACCTGGCGGCAGCGGATCCCCGACGCGTTGCCTCGGGAAGCCGAGGCGCCGAGGATGGAGTATTACGCCACCGGCCCGGAACGTCTCGTTCTCAAGGATGGCGGCCGCCTCTGGCAGGGTGATGACACGGTCAGTGGCGAGATCATCACCCACTTTCCGGACGAGGCGCGAACCGTGGCCGAGGGCAGCGAGACCAACGACGACCGGGTCCGCGCCACCTTTTACCCGGACAACCCGGACGACGGATGAGCAGCACCAGTGAACTCCGCGCCGTTGGCCTGAAAAAGGTCTACCGAGGCCAGTCAGTGGTGGATGACGTCTCCCTGACAGTGCGCAGCGGAGAAATTGTCGGGCTGCTCGGTCCCAATGGCGCTGGCAAAACCACCAGTTTCTACATGGTCGTGGGACTGGTTCCGGCGGATGGGGGTGAAATCCATCTGGACGGCGTCGATATCAGCCGGGAGCCCATGCATGCCCGGGCACAGCGGGGGATCGGCTACCTCCCACAGGAAGCCTCCGTGTTTCGGCGGATGTCAGTGATGGACAATCTGCTGGCGGTGCTGGAGACCCGCCGGGACCTGAGCGCAGCGCAGCGGCCATCGAGAGCACTGGATCTGCTGGAAGAGTTCGGGGTGGCCCATCTTGGCCAGCAGGCAGGAATCAGCCTCTCCGGCGGGGAGCGGCGCCGGGTTGAAATTGCCCGGGCACTGGCCGCTGAGCCCCGCTTTATCCTGCTGGATGAACCGTTCGCCGGCGTTGACCCGATCTCCGTTGGCGAAATCAAGTCCATTGTCCGCCATCTTGCTGATCGCCAGATCGGGGTACTGATTACCGATCACAATGTACGGGAGACGCTTGGCCTGGTGGATCGGGCCAGTATCCTCAACGCGGGACGAGTCATTGCCGAAGGTGATCCTGCGCAGGTCCTCGATGACCCTCAGGTAAGGTCCGTTTATCTCGGCGAGGACTTTCGCTTGTAGAGCGCCGTGTTGACTGGCGGCCTGCGTGCGGACGGAGTTATTCTGATCAACCCGATTCAACGTGGATGGCGATGAAGCAGACCCTTCAGCTCCGGCTCGGCCAGCAGCTGGCGATGACCCCACAGCTGCAGCAGGCGATTCGGCTGCTGCAGCTGCCGGCTGCAGAACTCAACCTCGAAATCCGCGAGGCGCTGGAATCCAACCTGATGCTGGAGGTGGACGAAGAGATCGAGTCCCTCGATGACCCGCTGGTCGAGACCGACGGTCCGGTCATCGCAGAGCCGGCGGTGCCCGGAGATCCATCCGAGTCGGTGCTCGGCTCGGACTCTGCCGATGCCAGCCGTCTGGGTGAATCCCTCCCGGGGGATGAGCGCTGGGAAGAAGCGACGGGGAGCACGGCGCTCAGCGCGCCGGACCCCGACAACAACCCCGATACCCTGGAAAACACCGGAACTTCCGAAACCAGCCTGCAGGACCACCTGCAGTGGCAGATTGAATTATCTTCGCTGGATGAACGGGATCGGCGGATCGCCGACGTGGTGATCGACTCCATCGGGCGGGACGGCCACCTGCTGGAAGCGCCGGAGGCCCTGATTGCGGCCATGCCGGCCGCACTGGCGGTGGAAGAGGACGATCTTCGGGCGGTGCTCACCTATGTTCAGCACCTTGATCCGGTGGGGGTGGGCGCTGTGGACGCCCGCCAGGCGCTGGACATCCAGCTCCTTGCCCTGCCCTCGGATACTCCCGGCCGGGAACTGGCCCGACTGCTGGTCGCCAACCACCTCGAACTGCTTGGCCGCGGTGAACACGCCCGGCTGCGGCGCCAGATCGGTGTCAGCCAGGATGATCTGGAAACCGCCCTGGCCCTGATTCAGAGCCAGGATCCTCATCCCGGATCCGGCTTCGATGAGACCCGTGTGGAGTACGTGATTCCCGACTGCACGGTTCAGCGCATCAGTGACCGCTGGGTGGTGGAGATCAATCCGGAAGCATCACCCAGACTGCGGGTCAATGACTACTACGCCAGCCTCATCCGACGGGGAGACACCAGCGGCGATAACAGCCTGATGCGGCAGCACCTGCAGGAGGCGCGATGGTTGATCAAGAGCCTGCGCTCCCGGGACGAGACCCTGCAGAAGGTGGCCGAGTGCATTGTTGACCGCCAGCAGGCGTTCTTCGAGCACGGCGAGGAAGCGATGCAGCCGCTGGTCCTTCGCGAGGTGGCGGAAACCATCGACATGCACGAAAGCACGGTCTCCCGGATTACCAGCCAGAAATACATGCGTACGCCCCAGGGGACCCACGAGTTCAAGTATTTCTTCTCCAGCCATGTCACTACCACCGACGGCGGCGAGTGCTCCGCGACGGCGATCCGCGCCCGTATCCGCCGGCTGGTGGCGGCCGAGAACCCGCGGCGGCCGCTAAGCGATGCCGCGCTGGCATCGATTCTGGGCGACGAGGGCATTAATGTAGCCCGGCGAACGGTAGCCAAGTATCGTGAGGTCATGGGCATTCACTCTTCCACCGACCGCAAGCGGCTCGCCTGAGCACTCAAGGGAGGCACCATGAAAGTTGATGTAACCGGTCACCATGTGGAGATCACGGACGCGCTTCGAGATTACGTGGAGGAGAAGTTCCAGCGTCTGACGCGGCACTTCGACAATGTCGTGGACGCCCACGTGATTCTGACCGTGGAGAAAAAAACCCATCGCGCCGAGGCCACCCTCGCCGTGAGTGGTGCCCGGCTGTTTGCCGAGGCTTCCGAAGAGGCCATGTACGCCGCCATCGACAGACTCATCGACAAGTTGGATCGTCAGGTCATCAAGCACAAGGAAAAGCGCAGCGACCATCATCAGGCGGAAGGCCGGGTCGGCCCCAGTCTGGAGTCGTGAGCTGATGGAGATCGCCGATCTACTGAGCGAACAGCGGGTCCGATGCGGCGCCGCGGGCGTGAAGAGTAAGAAGCGTGCCCTGGAAGCACTGGCGCGGCAGCTGACCCCCGACGAGGATGCCGAGACAACCCGCCACGTATTCGAAGGCCTGACCCTGCGGGAGCGCCTCGGAAGCACGGGGCTGGGCCGTGGGGTGGCCCTGCCCCATAGCCGCAGCGCCGACATCGAGCAACCCCAGGCGGCGCTCATCAAGCTGGAGGAGCCCATCGACTTCGAGGCCGTCGACCAGCAACCGGTGGATCTGTTGTTTGCGTTGATCGTGCCCGAACACAGCAATGATCATCACCTGAGAATCCTCTCCCGGCTGGCGGAAATGTTTCGGGACGAAGGCCTGTGTGCCCGTCTCCGGGGCTGTCAGAGCGACGCCGACCTCTACCACACCATCGCCGGATGGCAGGCCGCTCCGGACCATTCATGATCCGCATCACCGGTACGCTGGTCAGCATCCAGGGCCGGGGCGTGCTGCTCCGGGGCGCCGCCGGTTCGGGCAAAAGCGACACGGCGCTGCAGCTCATCGAGCGGGGTCATCCGCTGGTGGCGGACGACGCGGTGGACCTGCAGCGACTGGACGGGCGGCTGACCGCCTGTGCCCCGGTCCTGGGCCGGGGGCTGCTTTTCATTCGGGGTATCGGTGTCGTGGACGTCGCTACCCGGTACGGCCAGACGGCGGTCCTGGCTTCAGCGCCACTGGATCTTCTGGTGGACCTGGAGCGCACCCGGAGCCCTGAATCGCTGGAGGGCAGCTGGACACAGGAGACATTGGCGGGGGTCAGTGTGCCGCGGCTCGCCATATGCCCCGGCCGGCCAGTGGCGTCCCTGATTGTCCTGGCCGCCCGGGAATGTCATCAGCCCGGTGCCGGCGGGCGGGCCATGGCCACCCGCCTCGAGACGGCCCTGATGAACACTCCAGCGGAGGCACCGCTTTGCGACTGATTATCGTTAGTGGGCTCTCCGGCTCCGGAAAGAGTGTTGCCCTGGCGGCGCTGGAGGACTACGGGTTCAATTGCATCGACAACCTGCCAGTAGCGCTGCTGGACTCCCTTGGCGCTCATCTGGCATGGACCGGGACGGGAGTATCCCATGCGGTGGGCATCGACGCTCGTAACCGACCCGCAGAGCTGGCCCGTTTCCCGTCAATCCGACGCGATCTGTCCCAGCGCGGCATTGAGGCGGAAATCGTCTTTCTGGACGCCGATGATGCGACGCTTCTCAAGCGCTTCTCGGAAACCCGCCGCCGCCATCCACTGAGCAGCCCGGAAATGTCTCTGGCGGAGGCGATCCAGGATGAGCGGCAGCGACTCATGCCGCTGCACGAACGGGCGCATCTGACGGTGGACACCACCCATCTCACCCTGCATGAGCTTCGGGAAATCATTCGCGCGCGCCTGACGGATTCGCCCACCGGCCTCTCCATCCAGCTGGAATCCTTCGGCTATAAACATGGCACGCCGGCGGATGCCGACTTTGTCTTCGACAGTCGCTGCCTCCCCAACCCCCATTGGCAGCCCCACCTGCGGGCGCAGACGGGCCGGGACGAGGCGGTCAGGGCGTACCTGAGCGGATCACCCACCGTGGAGCGTTACCTCAATACCGTCAGGGCGTTCCTCGACGACTGGTTGCCGGTGTTCGAATCGGAAAACCGCAGCTACCTTACCGTGGCGGTGGGTTGCACCGGCGGCCAGCACCGGTCGGTCTTTCTGGTAGAGCAACTGGGTCAACACCTGCGGGAACACGACTACAGCGTGAACATCCGTCATCGGGAACTGCCATGAAAGCCGGCCTGCTCCTCATCACCCATCCGGGGGTTGGTGAAGTCCTCAGGCAAAACGCCGAGGACATCCTCGGTCAGTCGCCCATGCCAGTGGGCACGCTGGCGCCGGCAGAGGGTGAGACCGTCAACGAAACCCGGGAGCGCGGTGAAGCGCTGGTGCATTCACTCGACGGCGGGGCCGGCATTCTCATCCTGACCGACGCCTACGGGGCCACCCCCAGCAATCTGGCAGTGGCCCTGGGCGATGACCATGATTACCCGGTGGTCACCGGCGTCAACCTGCCGATGGTGCTGCGGGTAATGAATTACGCCCACCTGCCGGTGGAAGCGCTGGTGGAAAAAGCCCTGGCGGCTGCCCGCGACGGGATTCTGATTGCCAATGAATAATCCGCACGCGACGCGGGAGCTGGAAATCGTCAATCGTCTGGGGCTCCACGCCCGCGCCGCCGCCCGTTTCGTCGAAGTGGCCAGCGCCCATCAGGCGGAGATCCGGGTTCAGCTGGATCAGCGAACCGCCAACGGCAAGAGCATTATGGGGCTGATGATGCTGGCGGCATCACGGGGCTCGCGAATTACGGTCACTGCCACGGGTGCCGACGCCCGTCAGTCCGTTGAGGCCCTGGCCGAACTGGTCGCCCACCGTTTCGGGGAGCCCGACTGAATCGACAGCGGATGGTGTTACCCTCTTGAGGGACGTCATAAGTCGCCAGTGATGGGACCGGATTGGATCTAGCCTTCGCCAATATATTCTACGAAATTGCCCTGCTCGTGCTGCTGGCAGCGGCGGTGGGTTTTGTGGGGTTGCTCCTCAAACAGCCCCTGGTGGTGGCATTCATCGCCGTTGGGGTGCTGGCCGGACCGGATGCCCTTGGGCTGGTCTCCTCCGTGGAGTTCATTGAGACCCTGAGCCAGATATCAATTGCCGTCCTGCTGTTCCTGGTGGGCCTTAAGCTGGACGTCAGCCTGGTGCGCAATCTGGGAACCGTGGCCCTGGCCACGGGCATCGGGCAGATTCTGTTTACGTCGCTGTTTGGCTTCATCATCTGCCTGATGCTGGGCTTTAGCCCGCTGGTCTCTCTCTATATCGCGATCGCGCTGACGTTCTCGTCCACCATCATCATCGTCAAACTGCTGTCCGACAAACAGGAGATTGGCGCGCTCCACGGCAAGATCGCCCTCGGATTTCTGATTGTTCAGGACATCTTCGTGGTGCTTGCGATGGTCACCCTGTCCGCCATTGGCGTCGGCGTCGGTGATGAAGTGGCCGGCGTCTGGGAAGTGGCTCAGGTCTTTATCGGCGGCCTGTTGATGCTGGGCGCGGTGATTCTTTTCATTCGCTATGTCGCCAATCCAGTCCTCGCGCACATCGCCCGATCTTCGGAGTTAATGGTCATCTTTGCCGTGGGCTGGGCCATCAGCCTGGCGGCGGCCGGTGATGCCCTGGGATTTGGCAAGGAGCTGGGCGGTCTACTGGCAGGCGTGTCACTGGCCTCGACGCAGTATCGCGAGGCGGTGGCCTCCCGCCTGGCGTCGCTAAGGGACTTTCTGCTGCTGTTCTTCTTCATTCATCTGGGCGCCAGCCTGCAGCTGGCCACCCTGGGCGACCAGGTGGGACCCGCCGTGGTGCTCTCGCTGTTCGTCCTGATTGGCAACCCTTTGGTCGTACTGGCCATCATGGGTTTCATGGGATACCGAAAACGGACCGGCTTCCTGGCCGGCCTGACCGTGGCCCAGATCTCCGAGTTCTCGCTGATTTTCATGGCCATGGCCATCACCATCGGGCACGTCGGCGAAGAGGCCATGGGGCTGGTAACGCTAGTGGGGTTGGTGACCATTGCCCTCTCGGTCTACATGATCACCTGGTCCCACAAACTGTTCGACTGGCTGGAGCCCTGGCTGGGTGTCTTCGAGCGACAGCATGCACACCGGGAAGCCACCGACACTCAGGGAGCGGCGGAAGCCAAAGGGCATGACTTCGTGATTTTCGGGCTGGGGCGATATGGCTGTCGCATCGGCGCGCAGCTGAGGGATCTCGGATATCGCGTGCTCGGCGTCGACTTTGATCCGGAAGCGCTGACTCACTGGCGGGACATGGGCATGGATGCCGCCTACGGAGACGCCACCGACCCGGAGTTTGTGGCCCATCTGGATCTGGGCGACGTCAAAGCGGTGGTCTCCGCCGTTCCCCGGGATCGCGGTGCCCTCACCGAGGCTGATCCCCAGCTCACCCTGCTGCACGGTTTGCAGGCCGCTAATTTCACCGGCCAGGTGTTTCTGTCGGTCCAGCAAATGGCCGAGGCGGATCGTCTGCTCAACCAGGGGGCCAGCGTGGTGCTGAAACCTTTCGATGATGCCGCGGATTATGCCGTTCGGCAGCTTACCGGGGGACTGGCGTCAGGCCCGCCAGGGCCCGGATAAGTGGTGGCTACGGGTGGATTCGAACCACCGACCCCATCATTATGAGTGATGTGCTCTAACCAGCTGAGCTACGTAGCCATGTCGGCGGGAGGGAGAAGTATCCAGAGGCGCGACGGCGGTGTCAAATCCCGTTTTTCCCGCCGGAACGGCCGCTACACATTGAAGCGAAAATGGCAGACATCGCCTTCCTGCATCACGTATTCCTTGCCCTCCAGGCGCATCCGGCCGGCCTCCTTGGCGCCCTGCTCACCCCCCGCCGCGAGGTAGTCCTCGAGCCCGATCACTTCGGCGCGAATGAACCCCCGCTCGAAGTCGGTGTGGATCCGGCCGGCCGCCTGGGGCGCCGTGGCACCCCGTGAGACCGTCCAGGCTCGCACCTCCCGGGGGCCGGCGGTGAAGAAGGTCAGCAGATCCAGCAGAGCGTAACCCCCTCGGATCAGGCGATGGAGGCCCGGCTCGGTCAGGCCGTAGGCTGACAGCAGTTCCGCCTGCTCCTCGGCATCCAGCTGCGAGAGCTCGGCCTCGATGGCCGCGCACAGCGCCACCACACCGGCACCCTCCCGCTCCGCCAGCGCCTCGACAGCCGCCAGCTGCGGGTTATCGGTAAAGCCTTCCTCGGTGACATTGGCCACATACAGAACCGGTTTGGCGGTCAGCAGGTGCAACTCCTGAATCGCTTCCTGATCGGCGGATTCCAGACCCTGCGCCCGGACGGGGATGCCCTGGTCCAGCCGACTGGCGATGGACTTGAGGGCATCACGCATGGCGATGGCGGCCTTGTCGTTGGACTTGGCCCGCCGCGCCTGCCGCTCCATGGCCCGCTCCACCGTATCCAGATCCGCCAGCAGCAACTCGGTGTTTATGGTTTCAATATCCGACAGTGGGTCCACGCGACCTTCGACGTGATGAACGTCGTCACTTTCAAAACATCGAACCACGTGAGCAATGGCGTCGGTCTCGCGGATATTGGCCAGGAACTTGTTGCCCAGCCCTTCTCCACGCGAGGCGCCCGCCACCAGACCGGCGATGTCCACAAACTCCATGGCGGTGGGGACGACATTCTCCGGCTTGACCCGCTCGGCTAACCGGTCGAGGCGCGGGTCGGGCACCGGCACGATGCCCACATTCGGGTCAATGGTGCAGAACGGATAGTTCTCTGCCGGAATTTCGTTGCGCGTCAGGGCGTTGAACAACGTGGACTTGCCCACGTTGGGCAGCCCCACAATACCGCATTTAAACCCCATGGTATTCCTCAGCTCCTCGTGTGCAGTGTCTGCTGCGCCCGGTCCCAGTCGCCGGTCGCCAGCAGGCCGGCGATTTCGGCGGCATCGGTGACGGCACCCTCGATCGCCTGTTGTTCCTGCTGGCCAGGGGCGTGGAGGACGTAGCGCACCACCTGATCGCTGTGCCCCGGATGACCAACGCCCAGGCGCAGTCGGCCGAACTCCCGTGTGCCGGTGGCGGCGATGATGTCCCGTAGCCCGTTATGTCCGCCGTGACCACCGCCGCGCTTCAGACGCACCACCCCCGGGGGCAGGTCGATTTCATCATGGACCACCAGCATCGACTCCGGTGGTATGCGGTGAAAACGGGCCAGCGCCGTCACCGAGCGCCCGCTGTGATTCATGTAGGTCAGCGGGCAGAGGAGATGGACATCAAACCCCTCGCCCCGCCAGCGACCCGTCAGCCCCTGGAACTTTCGCTCCGGACGCAGGGGCAGGTGCTGTCGTGATGCCAGGGCCTCAATAAACCAGAACCCGGCATTATGCCGGGTTCTGGCGTATCCGGAACCGGGATTACCCAGTCCCACGATCAACTGCACCGGTGGTGCGGACATGGCGGGTCGCTCAGGGCCGAGCCGGAATTAGCTCGACTCCTCGCCGTCGGAGCCCTCGTCGCCCCCTTCGGTTGGCGACTCGCCATCGGCCTCGCCCTCGGCCTCTTCGTCTTCTTCCTCCACCGCCTTGCGGGGCGCATGAATGCTGACCAGCACCGGATCGTGATCGGTTTCCGCATCCAGCCCCGGGAAAACGACACCTTCCGGCGGAGTGACGTCGGAGAGATGAATGGAGCTGCCCATCTCCAGCTCGCTGATGTCGATATCAATGGCAGCCGGCAAGTCCTCAGGCAGACATTCGACTTCCACCTCGATGGCATCGTGGTGGACAACGCCGCCACCGACTTTGACCCCCGTGGCCGTCTCCTGGTTGAGGAAATGAATCGGCACGCTCTGGCGCATCTTCTCGCCGGCCTTGATCCGCAGCAGGTCCATGTGAGTGACCAGTGGCTTGAAGGGGTGCCGTTGCAGGTCCTTGAGGATGGCTTTCTCGGTCCGCTTGCCCTTCACCTTGACGTCGAGAATCTGCGAGAAGAAAGCCTCCTCCCGCATGAGACGCAACACCTGCTCTTCGTCCAGGGTCAGAGAGACCGGCTTTTTGCCGGCGCCATAAAGAATGCCCGGGATCTGCTTCGCACGACGCAGGCGGCGGCTCGCACCCTTGCCCTGGTCACTGCGAACAGTGGCATCCAGTTTCAGTTCAACACTCATCGGATCGTTTCTCCATATATGCCCCCGCGACCAGGGGCCTTTGCGGAAGTCAGTCGACGAACAGCTCGCTGACCGACTCATCGTTGTTAACCCGCCGCATGGTCTCGGCGAGCATCTCTGCCAGCGACAGCTGGCGGATCTGGGGACACGCTCTGGCCGGCTCCGCCAGCGGAATGCTGTCGGTCACCACCAGCTCGTCCAGGTAACTCTGTTCCAGTCGCTCAATCGCCGGGCCGGAAAGGACCGGATGGGTGATGTAGGCGCAGACTTTGCCCGCGCCCCGTTCCTTGAGCGCCTCTGCTGCCTGACACAGCGTGCCTGCGGTATCGATGATGTCGTCGACAATGATGCAGGTCTTGTCACGAACATCGCCAATGATGTTCATGACTTCCATTTCATTGGCTCGGGGTCGACGTTTATCGATGATGGCCAAATCGGCGTTATCCAGCCGGCGTGCCACGGCGCGGGCGCGCAACACCCCGCCGACGTCCGGCGAGACCACAATCTTGTCCGGATGGGTTTGCCGCCAGATGTCGCCGAGCAGCACCGGCGAAGCGTAGACGTTGTCCACGGGAATGTTGAAAAAGCCCTGGATCTGGTCGGCGTGCAGGTCCACGGTGACCACGCGATTGATCCCGGCGGCGGTGAGCATGTCGGCGGTGAGCTTGGCCGAAATGGGGACCCGCTGAGAGCGCGGCCGGCGGTCCTGGCGCGCATAGCCGTAGTAGGGAATCACCGCGGTGATGCGTGCCGCCGACGATCGCCGCAACGCATCGGCGATGACCAGCAGTTCCATGAGATTGTCATTGGTCGGAGCGCAGGTGGGCTGGATGATGAAGACATCATGGCCCCGCACATGCTCGTTCACCTCCACCCGAATCTCGCCATCGCTGAAGCTGGTGACCACAGCGTCCCCCAGGCGGATTTTCAGATGCGAGGCCACGGCTCGGGCCAGGGCGGGGTTGGCGTTCCCGGTGAACACCATCATGTTTCCGTTTTCCATCGCGGCGGAATCCTGCGATCGCTGAAAAAATTGGCTGGGGCGGCAGGATTCGAACCTGCGAATGCGGGGATCAAAACCCCGTGCCTTACCGCTTGGCTACGCCCCAGTCGTCACGAAGGTACAACGCTAAGACGGTCGAGCAGCGGTGACCGGTTGCTGGCCCGGCAGAGCCAGGTCACCACTCGATTTCCGACCCGCTCGGCTGCCTCGGAGGCCGCCTGGCGGCTGTCAAACCGGCAGAAACAGCAGCCACCGGTCCCGGATAGCGCCACCGGCCCTTGCTCCCCCAGAACATCCAGGGCCTCTCCCACCGCGGGATGGAGCTGCCTGACCACCGATTCACAGTCGTTCCCGACAGCGCCGGCTTCGAAGTCGCGTATTGTTAACTGGGCACCCGGACGTGTCAATTTCATGGCCCGAAACACCGCTCCGGTATCCACGGCGACCCCGGGATCGGCCACCAGCAGCCAGGGCTCGTCAACCGTCACTGGCCTAAGTTCTTCACCAACCCCCTCGGCCCATGCCGCCTCGCCCGCAACGAAAACCGGAACATCCGCTCCCAATTCCAAAGCCAGTTTCATGAGTGACGATCGGGGCAGTCGACATTCCCAGAGCCGGTTCAAAGCCACCAGGGTGGTGGCTGCATCAGAACTGCCACCGCCCAGCCCGCCACCGGCGGGAATCCGCTTGGTCAGCCGAATGCAAACGCCCTGTTCCACCCCGGCAAAACGTTGCAGGGACCGGGCGGCCCGAACAGCCAGATCCGCCTCCGGATCAAGCCCGGGCAGCCCCCC
Source organism: Spiribacter sp. 2438 (assembly GCF_009676705.1). Taxonomy (GTDB): domain Bacteria; phylum Pseudomonadota; class Gammaproteobacteria; order Nitrococcales; family Nitrococcaceae; genus Spiribacter. The sequence goes on from NZ_CP046046.1 coordinate 1,595,639, forward strand.
CTCGCGGGTCACCATGGGGTCCGCCGTGACCGCAAAGTCCAGCTGATCGGTGGGCTCAATAAACTGAAACAGGGTCTGCAATTGATGGTAGCCGTCGCTGCGACGCCCCAGAACCCGCAGAAAGCGATTGATCTTTGCCGGCGCCGGCCATCCCGAGCACCATCGCGTCACGGCCTGACATCCCACTGCCGCACGGCGAGCCGCACACCGATGTCATTGCGACTGACCGCGACGCGCCCCGGCAACGGATAGTCATCAGCGGTCTGGTAGTCGTCATACCGAACGTCCCAGCCTCCCTGCTGCATCGCCAGGGCGCGGCCCGCTTCGTCCACCCGGACACGACCGTCCAACCAGGGCACTGGCTGCCCCACCACCCACCAGCGCAGGAATTCCACCGGCAGGTCATAACCGGTGACGGCCTGCATCAATTCGGCGGGACTGCCGGCTGAATGGCGCTGGCCATCCGCTGTGGCCAGTATCGCCTGGCCTTCTTCGCCGGTCACCCGTACCCGACCTGCCCCCAGGGCGCCCCGCAGATCAATCTGATAACCGCCAGCCGTTTCGCGCCAGCGAATGCTGACCGTGGCCGACTGATCCGCAGCCGTCATCGAGACCCGGCCATCAAGCTGCCAGGCCGTCGGTGCGGGCGGCGCCTGCCATGCTTCGAGGGCCTGCCACTCGCCGGTGACATGGGGGGCTGGTGGCCGCACCGCGCAGGCACTGAGGGTGATGAGGCTGACGAGCACAAGCGCCATCATTCTCATGGCGTCAACCGCTCCAGGGTCTCCTGCAGAACCGGATGATCCGCCGAGTGCTCCAGGGCTTCGTCCCAGATGTCTCGCGCCTCGTCGCGATGATTCAGCATCCAGAGCACTTCCCCCAGGTGGGCGGCGATTTCCGCATCACCCTCGGTTAAGGCGAAAGCCCGGCGCAGATACTCCAGTGCCTCGTTCATGCGCCCCTGACGATAGGCTGCCCAACCCATGCTGTCGATGATCGCCGGGTCATCGGGCCGCAGCCTATAGGCCTTTTTGATGAGCTCAGCGCCTTCATCCACCCGGGCGGTGGCATCCACCAGGGTATACCCCAGGGCGTTGAGAAAATGCGGGTTGTCCGGCTCCTCGGCATGCAGGTCCGCCAGATCGTCAATACCCGCCTGCAGCTGTCCCCCCATGACCCGGCTCAGCGCTCTTCCGTAGCGCAGCACGAGGCTCCGGGGCTCCAGGGCAAGTCCGCGTTCAAAGGCCGCGATGCTGCCGGGGTAATCGCGTTCCTGGCGGAGCATGCGCCCTTTGATGCCCAGAGCGTCGGTCTTGAGCAGACGCGCCATGTCCGCATTGCCGGATTCCAGCGCCGCCCAGCGGTCCGCCAGCGTCAGGGTCTGCTCGGGGTCACGCGCCAGCACGGCCACCTGCAGCGCGCGGGCGATCAGGGCGGGATCCCGAGAATCCTCTGCCGCCAACCCATAGTGATGACTGGCCGCCGCCAGCTGCCCGCGGTTCACCGCAAGCTCCGCCAGCAAAACCCGGGTCAACGGCGATTCCGTCCCGGCCGCGACCGGCGAAACATCGTGCTCAAGGCGGATTTCGGCGCGCTCCGACTCCGCCGGTGGCGGCTCGCCGGGCGAGCTGCAACCGGTCAGCAGGACAGCCAGTGCCAACGTCAGCAGGCTTACGGGGACCACCCGCCATGCTGTCAATCGACGGAATTTAGCGAAACTCCTCATCAGGGCTTTACTATACTTGTCTGGGGAATTTGCTGCCCTACAATCTGCGTCGTCCCAACCAATCGGATCTCAATGCCTGTCGTCTGCCTGGGTCTCAATCACAAGTCGGCCCCGCTTGCCGTTCGCGAGCAGGTGGTACTGCCTGCGGAACGCCTGGATGCCGCTCTCGAGGCGCTGTCGGCTCGGCCGGGAGTGCGGGAGGCGGCCGTGGTTTCCACCTGCAATCGCACCGAGATCTATGCCGTGCTGGCCCCCGAGGCCACCCCGGCGATTCTGCAGCGCTGGCTGGAAAATGAGCACGAGCTGACCCGTGAGTGGCTATCACCCTACCTGTATCGTCTCGAAGAGCAGGAGGCAATCCGCCATTTGCTGCGAGTGGCGGCGGGTCTGGATTCGCTGGTGCTCGGCGAGCCTCAGATCCTCGGGCAGGCCAAAATTGCCTACCACTCTGCCTCCCGGGCGGGCCTGCTGGGGCAGATCCTGCAGCGGCTGTTCCAGCATGCCTTCTCGGTCGCCAAACGGGTCCGCACCGAAACCGACATCGGCTCCCGGCCGGTATCCGTCGCCTCAATCGCTGTCACGCTGGCACGGCAGATCTTCGGAGACCTGACCAGTCAGCGGGCGCTGCTGATCGGGGCCGGCGAAATGATCGAAATGACCGTCCGTCACCTGAGCGAGCAGGGCATGACGGATCTGATCATTGCCAACCGCAGTCTCCCGCGGGCGGAACGGATCGCCACCGCCTGTCGGGGTCAGGCGATTTCCCTGGCGGAGCTTCCCAACACCGTCGCCGGCGCTGACATCATTGTCAGCTGCACGGCGAGCAATGAGCCCATTCTGGGCTATGACGACATACAGCAGGCCATGAAATCCCGCCGCCATCGGCCCTGCTTTATCGTTGATCTGGCGGTCCCGCGGGACATCGAAGCCAGCGTCGAAAAGCTGCCGGACATCTATCTGTATACCGTCGATGACCTGCGCCATGTCAGCGAACAGGGACAACGTTCCCGGGCCGCCGCGGCGGACGATGCAGAGCGCATTATCACCGAGCAGGCGGATGCATTCATCGACTGGCTCCGGACCCTGGATGCGGTGGGTGCCATCCGACGCTTCCGGCAGGCGGCCGAGCGGGACCGTAACGAAGCGCTGCAACAGGCACGCCGCCAGATCGAGGCGGGTCAACCGGTGGATGCCGTGCTCGAGAAGCTGGCTCACCGACTGACCCGCAAGCTTCTGCATGCGCCGACCATGGGCCTCCGGGACGCCGCCCGGAGCGGCAAAGACTCGGTCATCCAGCAGAGCCAGCGCATGCTGGGCGTTAATGACAGCGAAGACGAACACCACAATGAATGACAATTTGCGCCGCAAGCTCGAAAAACTGAGCGAGCGCCACGAGGAAATCGAGGGCCTGCTGGCCGATCCAGACGTGATTGCTGACCAGACCCGTTTCACCGGCCTGTCCCGGGAATACGCTCGCCTGGAACCCCTGGTGCGGACGCTGGCGGCACACCGCCAGGCCTCCGAGGATCTGGACACCGCTGAGGAGATGCGCAGCAGTGCTGACGAAGCGCTTCGGTCCATGGGTGAGGAAGAGGCGGACAGTGCACAGGCCCGAATTGAGGCTCTGGAGTCCGAGCTAAAGCTGCTGATGCTGCCGGAGGATCCCAATGACGCCCGGAACACCTATCTGGAAATACGGGCCGGCACCGGCGGGGATGAGGCGGCGCTGTTCGCCGGTGACCTGTTGCGCATGTATCTTCGCTACGCGGAGAACCGGGGCTGGCGGACCGAGATCATCAGCGAGAGCCACGGCGAGCAGGGTGGCTACCGGGAAGTGGTGGCCCGAATTGCCGGCGACCGGGTTTACTCCCGTCTGAAATTCGAATCCGGGGCACACCGGGTTCAGCGGGTGCCCGCGACGGAATCCCAGGGGCGAATCCACACCTCCGCCTGCACCGTGGCCGTCCTGCCTGAGGCCGAGGCGCTGGACGACATCGACATCAACCCGGCGGATCTGCGCATTGACACTTTCCGGGCCTCTGGTGCCGGTGGTCAGCACGTTAACAAGACCGACTCCGCCGTGCGGGTGACCCACCTCCCCACCGGCGTCGTGGTGGAGTGCCAGGATGAGCGGTCTCAGCACAAGAACCGCGCCAAGGCCCTCGGGCTACTTCAGGCCCGGTTAATGGACGCGCGTCAGGAGGCGGCGGATACCGAGCGCACGGAAACCCGGCGATTGCTGGTGGGAAGTGGTGATCGGTCCGAGCGCATTCGGACCTACAATTTTCCGCAGGGCCGGGTGACCGATCACCGGATCAACCTGACGCTTTACAAGCTCGAGGAAGTGCTCTCGGGGTCGCTGGATCACGTTATCGAACCGCTGGTCAGCGAGCACCAGGCCGACCAACTGGCCGCCCTGGCCAACGAGCACTGATCAGGCGACCCGCTGCTTTTCCTTGAGCTCCTCGAGGGTCTTGCAGTCAACGCAGAGCGTCGCCGTGGGACGCGCTTCGAGCCGCCGCAGGCCGATTTCGACGCCACACTGATCGCAGAATCCATAGTCATCCCGATGGATGCGATTCATGGTTTCGTCAATCTTGCGGATCAGCTTGCGCTCCCGATCACGGGTCCGGAGCTCGAGGGCAAACTCTTCTTCCTGTGTGGCCCGATCCGCCGGGTCAGCATAGTGATTGGCGTCATCACGCATGTGGCTGACCGTTCGCTCTACTTCTTCCTGCAGCTGCTTTTTCCACGCCTCGAGAATGGCCAGGAAATGCGCACGCTGCGCCTCGTTCATGTACTCCTCACCCTCGGCGGGCTGATACGGCTGAATGCCGCGAACGGGGAGCGAAGCCTTGTCGGTCATCTTGTACCTCCATCAGGTCGAGGGGTGATTCAACCTGTCCCGGCCACAACGGTCAACCCCGACGTGGCTTGATCGCTCAGCCGGCTCGGGCAAGCAGGGGCTGAGCCAGACGGGACGCGGCATCCCTCAGGGTTGCCTCAGTGGTTTCCCAGTCAATACAGCCATCCGTGATGGATACGCCATAGGTGAGCCTGGCGGGATCGTCTCCCAGTTTCTGGGCGCCCCAACCGATATTGCTCTCGATCATGACCGCAACGATGGAACGGTTGCCCTCGATGACCTGATTCACCAGGTTTTCCAACACCAACGGCTGCAGGGCCGGGTCCTTGCTGGAATTGGCATGACTGCAGTCCACCATCAGCCGCGTGGACAAGCCCGCGTCGCTCAGTGCTTTTTCGCACAGGGCGATACTCACCGAATCATAGTTCGGCTGGTCCCCACCGCGGAGGACCACGTGGCCAAACCGGTTGCCGGCGGTGCGGATAATGGCCGCCTTGCCATCCTGTTGCGTGATGCCAAGGAAACTGTGGGGGTTGGCCGCCGAGCGCATGGCGTTAATAGCCACCTCAAGGCTGCCGTCGGTGCCGTTCTTGAAGCCCACGGCCGTGGACAGGCCACTGGCCATCTCACGGTGAGTCTGGGACTCGGTGGTGCGGGCCCCAATGGCGGTCCAGCTCACCAGATCACCCAGATACTGGGGCGTGATGGGATCCAGGGCCTCGGTTCCCGCCGGCAGACCAATCTCGGCCAGATGCAGCAGCAACGAGCGCGCCCGCGACAGCCCCTCTTCAATATCGAAGCTGTCGTCCATGTAGGGGTCATTGATCAACCCTTTCCAGCCCACCGTGGTGCGTGGTTTCTCGAAATAAACCCGCATGACGATCACCAGCTGATCGGACAGCTCGTCGTGCAGCTTCTTGAGCCGCGCGGCGTAATCCCGCGCTGCCTCCAGATCGTGGATGGAGCAGGGCCCCACCACCACCAGCAGACGCGGGTCGCGTCCCTCGAGGATGGCCTCGACGGCCTGCCGACCGGATTCTACGGTCCGGCGAGCTGCATCGGTGAGCGGTAGCCGCTCTTTCATCTGCGCCGGCGGCGGCAACGGCTTCTGGGACTTGACGTTCAAATTGTCGATGGGCTGGTCGCTCATGGCTGTATTCCGATGTCCGGTGCGTTAATCAAATCACTCCAATAGTAGCGACTACGCCGGGAAATGACCATGAGACACCCCGGCGTTGCGGTGCCTTCTGCTATCCTTTCGAAAAGGTTTCACCGTGCGGAGCGACCATGGCCATCGATAGAAAATTGCTCGACATCCTCTGCTGCCCGGTCACCAAACAGTCCGTGCGGATTCTCACGCGCGGCGAGCTGCGGGCGTTGAACGATCGCATTACCGAGGGAGCGGTGAGCTATCAGGACGACACCCCGGTGGAAACGCCCCTTGAAGAAGGCTTGATCACCCAGAATGAAGAGCGGGTCTACCGCGTGGATGATGGCATTCCGGTCATGCTCGAAGAGCGCGCCATCACCCTGCGGTCTGCCGGTCTGAAGTGACATCGGTCATCGCAAGGGCCGCCACTCTGGCGAGCGCTCGGCGACAGGCCCGGCAAAGACTGGAAGCCACCTCCCCCTCTCCCGGGGCTGACGCCGACTGCCTGCTGGCGGCCGCCACGGGCCTGGATCCGGTGGTGTTCCGGTCTCACCCCGAGACGCCGCTGGACCCTGCCGCCCGGGTCGCTCTTGAGGCCATGGTCGAGCGGCGCCTGGCCGGCGAGCCCGTGGCATATCTGGTCGGCCGGCAGGCATTTTGGGATCTGGAACTGGCCGTCGGTCCCGGAGTGCTGATCCCGAGACCGGAGACCGAACATCTGGTGGAAGCCGTCCTCGAGGCGCCGGCAAGCCGGCTCCTGGAGCTGGGATGCGGCAGCGGATGCATCGCGCTCGCTCTTGGGCGGGCCTTACCGGCGTGTCATGTCGATGCCGTCGACATCTGTCCCACCGCCCTGGCCATCGCCAGGGAGAACGCACGCCAATTGGGCCTTGAAAATGTTTTTTTCCATGCCGGCGACTGGTACGAACCGCTGCCGGGGCACTGCTATGACACCATCGTCACCAATCCTCCCTACCTCGGGGACTGCGAACCGGAGGCGAATCTCGGCGACCTGCGCTTCGAACCCCGGCACGCCCTGGTGGCCGGCCCCACGGGCCTCGAGGCGCTGGAACACATTATTGCCAATGCTCCGTCTTTTCTGACCGAGCATGGACGGATCTGGATTGAGCATGGCTGGCAACAGGCGGAAGCCGTCAGGCACTGCCTGACCCGTGCCGGATTCCGGGCCGTGGAGACCCGCCATGATCTGGCTGGCCACCCGCGAGTCAGTGGTGGGCAGTTGGGGGTGGCCCCATGAATGATCAGCAACTGATTCGCTATAGCCGGCAGATCATGGTGCCGGGCCTTGATCTGGGCGGGCAGGAGAAGTTGCTTGAAGCCCGCGTGCTCATTGTGGGGCTCGGGGGCCTGGGTTCCCCCACCGCCCTTTACCTGGCGGCCGCCGGGGTGGGGCATCTGCTGCTCGCCGACTTCGACGCGGTGGATCTCACCAACCTGCAGCGCCAGATCCTCCATGGCACCGCCGACATCGGGCGAATGAAAACCGCCTCGGCCCGGGACCGGCTCACGTCCATCAACCCGGATATCCAGCTGACCCTGGTGGAAGAGCGGCTGGACCCCGATTCCCTGCAGGATCAGGTCGCCAGGGTGGATCTGGTGATCGATGGCTGCGACAACTTCGCCACTCGATTCGCGGTGAACGCGGCCTGTGTTGCCGCCTCACGCCCACTGATTTCCGGCGCGGTGATCGGCATGGACGGACAACTGGCGGTGCTGCGACCGGACCAGGGGGGCGCATGCTATCGCTGCCTCTACGCGGACACGGGTGAGGAGGCGCAAAGCTGCGCGGAAAACGGGGTCCTGGGGCCACTGCCCGGAGTGATCGGCAGTTTACAGGCCGTGGAAGCGATCAAGATCCTCACTGGCCTGGGGGAACCCCTCAACAACCGGCTGCTGGTCATGGATGCGCTGGGTCAGAACTGGCGACGGCTGAATCTGCGCCGTGATCCCGACTGTCCTGTCTGCGGTAATCGGGGTTAGTGCTGCTGCTGGCTGTCCGGCGGACGGGAGACCGGATCCGTGAACAGCGCCTCGATATCCACGGCATCAAAACGATAGGGCTCATTACAGAAGTCACAGAAAACCTCGACCTGGCCCTCTTCCGCCAGGGTCTCGCGCATCTCCGACTCACCAAGGCTGTAAAGCATCGCTGCCACCCGGTCCCGGGAACAGCGGCAGCGAAACCGGAACGGGATGGGATCAAACAGCCGGACATCTTCCTCGTGAAAGAGCCGGCGGATGACCTCCCCGGGCCCGAGCTCCCGGAGCTCTGCACCGGTTACCGTAGCCGCCAGATGACCCGCCCGCTCCCAGGCATCCTGATCGGATTCCGCCGGGTGACCATCACCGGGCAAGCGCTGAATGAGCATCCCGGCCGCCCGCGCGGATTCCGCGGTGAGCCAGACCCGGGTGGGCAGCTGTTCCGACTCGCGGAAGTAATGCTCCAGTGCCGCGGCCAGGCTACCGCCGCTGAGGTCCACCACCCCCTGGTAACGCTCTCCACCGCCGTCGGGCTCGATGGTGATGGCCAGCGTGCCATTACCCGCCTGCTGGTTCAGATCGGCATTGTCGGGAACCGCCCCCCGGGTTCGCGCCATGGCCCGCAATCCGCCCTGCGGCCCCCCCTGCACTAAAAGCAGGGAAAGCGGCCCGCTGGACTGCAGCTGCAGGGTCAGGGCACTGGGCGTTTTCAGCGTGGCTGCCAGCAGAGCCACCGCCGCCAGGCCCTCGCCCAGAATCTTCTGAACCGCCGGTTCATGGTCAGTCCGCCGGACCACCTCGGCAAAAGCGTCGTCCAGTTGGACCACTTCTCCGCGGACATCGGCATGCTCGAAAAGAAACCGCTGCAAGCGATCGGTCATGGGGTTAGCCGTCCAGACGACTGCGGAGGATTTCGTTGACCTGCTGCGGGTTCGCCTTGCCCCCGGAAGCCTTCATCACCTGACCGACGAAGAATCCCATCAGCTTGGTCTTGCCGGCCCGATACTGCTCCAGCTGCTCGGGGTTCGACGCGATCACCTCGTCCACCAGCGCCTCAATCTCTCCGGCGTCGGTCACCTGCTCGAGGCCACGCTCGGCAATGATGGCATCGGCGTCACCCTCACCATTCCACATGGCCTCGAAAACCTCTTTGGCCATTTTCCCGGACAAAGTCCCGTCGAGAACCCTGCGCAACAATCCCGCGAGGGATTCTGCGTCCATGGGGCTATCGGCAATGTCTGTCCCATCGCGATTGAGCGCGCCCGCCAGTTCTCCCATCACCCAGTTGGCCGCCAGCTTGGGGTCGTCGCAGCCCCCGGCCACCGCCTCGAAATAGTCCGCCATGTCACGGCTGGACGTGAGCACGCCGGCATCGTAGTCCGGCAACCCATGGGCCTCGACAAAACGCTGCCGCCGGGCATCCGGGAGCTCCGGAAGCTCGGCGCGGACTTCGTCGATCAGCGCCGGGGTGATCTCCAGCGGCAACAGGTCCGGATCCGGGAAGTAACGGTAATCGTTGGCCTCTTCCTTGCCACGCATGGAGCGCGTCTCGCCACGATCGGGATCGTACAGACGGGTTTCCTGAATGACCGTGCCACCGTCTTCGATGAGCTCGATCTGGCGCTGTATTTCAAAGTTGATGGCCCGCTCCACAAACCGGAAAGAGTTGAGGTTTTTCAACTCCGCCCGGGTTCCGAACGCGAGCTGGCCCACCGGTCGCACCGAGACGTTGGCATCACAACGGAAACTGCCCTCCTGCATGTTGCCGTCACAAACGCCCAGGTACCGGACCAACGAATGCATTTTTTTCATGTACGCGACGGCTTCCCGGGCACTGCGCAGATCCGGCTCCGAGACGATCTCGAGCAGCGGGGTGCCGGCCCGGTTGAGGTCGATCCGGGTCAGGGTGCCCGGGCCGTCGTGAATGCTCTTGCCCGCGTCCTCCTCAAGATGGGCCCGGGTGACCCCGATGCGTTTTTTCGAACCGTCCTCCAGATCAATATCCAGATGTCCGCGGCCCACCACCGGGATTTCGTACTGGGAGATCTGGTAACCCTTGGGGAGGTCCGGGTAGAAATAATTTTTCCGCGCGAACACCGACCGACCCGCCACCTCGGCGTCCAGGGCCAGGCCAAGTCGAATGGCGTAGCGAACCGCGCGTTCGTTGAGCACCGGCAGCACCCCGGGCATCCCCAGGTCCACGGCACAGGCCTGAGTGTTGGGATCCGCCCCGTAGGCGGTGGAGGCGGCGGAAAAGATCTTGGTGGAGGTGGCCAGCTGCGCATGCAGCTCCAGGCCGATCACTGCTTCCCACTGCATGTTGGCTTACCCCTCCCCGCCGGGTCGTCGTGTGTGCCAGTCAGTGCGCTGCTGATAACCATGGGCCACCGACAGCAGGCGCTCCTCATCGAAGTGCCGGCCGATGAGCTGCAGGCCCACCGGCCGACTGCCCGAAAAACCGGCCGGGATGGAGAGTGCCGGAAGCCCCGCCAGGTTCACGGCGATGGTAAAGATATCGGACAGATACATCTGCACCGGGTCATCGGCCTTCGCACCCAGCGCAAATGCGGTGGAGGGTGCGGTGGGTGCGGCGATCACATCGACTTCTTCGAAGGCCCGGGAAAAGTCATCCCGAATCAATCGACGCACCTGCTGCGCCTTGAGGTAGTAGGCATCGTAGTAGCCGGCAGACAGGGCGTAGGTACCGACCATAATCCGCCGCTTGACCTCCTCGCCGAATCCTTCGCCGCGGCTGCGCTTGTAGAGGTCCTCCAGATCCACGGGCTCCTCGCAGCGATGTCCGTAGCGAACCCCGTCAAACCGGGACAGGTTCGAGGACGCTTCCGCCGGTGCGATGACATAGTAGACCGGCACCGCCAGTTCGGTATTGGGCAGCGAGATTTCCCGAACCTCGGCCCCGGCTTCCCGAAGGACTTCGATGGCGGATTCAATGGCCCGGCTGACGCCGCCGTCCACCCCGTCAGCCTCGAAGTATTCCCGGGGCAGGCCGACCCGAAGCCCGGCCAGACTGGTCTGCTCCAGCGCCGCGGCGTAGTCGGGCACGGGATGGTCAACACAGGTGGAATCCCGCGGATCGAACCCCGCCATGGCCGACAGCATGATCGCCAGATCCCGGGCATCGGTGGCCATGGGGCCGGCCTGATCCAGGCTGGAGGCGAAGGCAATCATGCCGTAGCGCGACACGCGGCCATAGGTGGGTTTGAGTCCGGAGGTCCCGGTGAGCGCGGCCGGCTGCCGAATGGAGCCGCCGGTGTCCGTCCCCGTGGCGCCGGGTACCAGTCGCGCCGCCACCGCCGCCGCCGACCCGCCGGAGGAACCGCCGGGCACCGTGGTAACGTCCCAGGGATTCTTCACCGGCCCGTACCAGCTGGTCTCGTTGGACGACCCCATGGCGAATTCGTCCATATTGGTCTTGCCCACCATGACCGCACCGGCTGCCCGCATTCGCTCCACCACGAACGCGTCGTAAGGCGCCACGAAACGGTCCAGCATGCGGCTGCCGCAGCTGGTACGCACCCCGTCGGTACAGAAAATGTCCTTGTGGGCGATCGGCACGCCGGTCAGCGGCCCGGCCTCGCCACGAGCCCGCGCGGCATCCGCCGCTTCGGCCTGACCCAGTGCAATGTCCGGGGTGACGGTGATGAAGGCATTCAGCGACTCCGCCCGCTCGATGGCTTCGAGGACGGCACGGGTCAGCTCCACACTGGAGTACTCGCCCTGGGCGAGCCCAACCCCCAGCTCGGCGATGGTTCGATCATGCATGGTAGTTCGAATCCTGGTCAGGTCCGGAGTGATCCGGTTTATTCGATGACGCGTGGCACGGTGTAATAACCGCCCTCTGTCGCCGGGGCGATGGCCTGGAAGCGATCCCGCTGGTCCACCTCGATCACCTGGTCTGACCGCAGTCGCTGGGTCATTTCCAGCGGATGGGCCAGTGGCTCGATGCCGGCGGTGTCCACGCCGGAAAGGCGATCCACGAAGGCCAGGATTTCGCTCAGGTTGCGGGCGTGGTGCCCGGTGTCGGCATCATCAACGGCGAGGCGCGCCAGATGCGCAATTTCTCGCACTTCGTCAGCGTCTAGGGACATTCGCGCACTCTCCGGAAAACCGCCTCACAAGCCGGTAAAACTAGCACACACCGTGTATTGCCCAAACCCCCGGCGGTTGGTAACTTAGCCGATCTTATTAATCCGGCTGGAATTTTGCATGTTCAAGGGCATTCGGGGCATCTTCTCCAACGATCTCTCCATTGATCTCGGCACGGCGAACACACTGATTTATTCGCGGGGGCAGTCCATCCTGCTGGACGAACCCTCTGTGGTGGCCATCCGCCAGGACCGCGACGGCGGCCCCAAAACCATCGCTGCGGTGGGCCGCGAGGCCAAGCAGATGCTCGGGCGTACGCCGGGCACCATCAAAGCCATCCGGCCGCTGAAAGACGGCGTTATCGCCGACTTCACCGTCACCGAAAAAATGCTTCAGTACTTCATCAAGAAGGTCCATGAAGCCCGATTCTTCCGGCCAAGCCCGCGGGTGCTGGTCTGCGTGCCCTGCGGGTCCACCCAGGTGGAGCGGCGGGCGATTCGCGAATCCGCAGCGGGCGCCGGCGCACGCGAGGTCTACCTGATCGAGGAACCGATGGCGGCGGCCATCGGCGCCGACATGCCGGTGGGCGAGGCACGCGGATCGATGGTGCTGGACATTGGCGGCGGCACGTCCGAGGTGGCGGTGCTGTCCCTGAACGGCATTGTATATTCGGCATCGGTGCGCATTGGCGGCGACCGTTTTGACGACGCCATCGTCAACTACGTGCGCCGTAATTACGGCATTCTGATCGGCGAGGCCACCGCTGAGCGCATCAAGCATGAAATCGGGCAGGCGTTCCCCGGCAGCGAGGTCCGGGAGCTGGAAATCAAGGGCCGCAATCTGGCCCAAGGGATTCCACGCAGCTTTACCCTGAACAGCAACGAGATGCTCGAAGCCCTCCAGGAGCCGCTTTCGGGCATCGTGGGGGCGGTCAAAACCGCGCTGGAACAGACCCCACCGGAACTGGGTGCCGACGTGGCCGAGCGCGGCATCGTGCTCACCGGGGGCGGTGCCCTGCTGCGCAACATCGACCGCCTGCTTATGGAAGAGACCGGGCTGCCCGTGGTCATCGCCGACGATCCCCTGACCTGCGTGGCGCGCGGTGGCGGACGGGCACTGGAGCTCATGGACGAGAAGGGCGCCGATCTCTTCACCAGCGAGTGATGCGTCGCTAGCCTTGGGGTAGCACCCGGGCAGCGAGAGGATGGCCAACTATCAAGCCGCTATTTCTACAGGGGCCTTCGACGACGGCACGTCTGGTGCTGTTGGCGCTGCTGTCTCTGGGCGTCATGGTGGCCGACCACCGAGAGGGGCTGATGGAACCGGTGCGTGGCGCCCTCTCAACGGCGGTCCAGCCGGTTCGCCTGATCGCCGCCCTGCCCTCCCGGCTGCTGGATACCGCCGATCATCATTTCGCCAGCCGCCGGGAACTGATCGCCGAGAACCAGCGCCTCCAGGAGCGTCAACGCATCCAGCAGGCGCGGCTGCAGCGGCTCGATGCGCTGGAAGTCGAGAACATCCGGCTGCGCACCCTGCTGGAGTCCTCCTATGATCTGGATCGGCCCATTCTGATTGCCGACCTCCTTCAGGTGGATCTGGATCCGTTCAGTCACCTAATCGAAATCGACAAGGGCTCTCGGGCGGGCGTCCGGGTGGGACAGGCGGCCATCGACGGCAGCGGGGTGATCGGTCAGGTGGACCGGGTGACCCCGCTATCCGCCACCGTCCGGCTGATCAGCGATCCCAGTCACGGACTGCCGGTGAGGGTCAACCGCAATGGCCTGCGCAGCGTGCTATTCGGTACAGGACGACTGGACACCCTGGTGATCAGCAGCCTGCCGAACAACGCGGACATCGAACCCGGTGACCTGCTGGTGACCTCTGGACTGGGTGGCCGTTTCCCGTCGGGCTACCCGGTTGGCGAAGTGCGCTCGGTGAACACCGACCCAAGCCGGCCGTTTTCGGAAATCGAAGTGGAGCCAAGGGGAGCCCTTGGCCAGGTTCAGGAAATCCTGCTGATTGCGGACCCGGAGGAAAGCACCGTTGATTAGCCGGGGCGAACGGGGGGGATGGATCATCATCGCGACGCTGCTCGTGGCGCTGATCCTGACCATCATTCCGCTGCCGGCGATGGCCGGGCCGTTTCGTCCCCCCTGGACGCTGCTGGTACTGCTTTACTGGAGCCTGGCCCTGCCGAACCGGGTCGGCGTGGGCGTGGCCTGGGTGACCGGCCTGCTCCAGGACGTCTTGCTGGGGACTCTCCTGGGCGCCCACGCGCTTGCCTTTGCGGTGGCGATTTATCTTTCCATCCAGCTGTATCAGCGCATTCGCAACTTCCCCCTCTGGCAGCAGGCCATTCCGATTCTCCTGCTTCTACTGCTGGTGCGTCTCATATTACTCTGGGTGCACGAGCTGACTGGTGCCGGAAGCCCCGGGTGGCAGTACTGGTTACCCGCGCTCACCGGCATGCTCCTCTGGCCAGTGGTATTCCCTCTTTTGAGGTTTATGCGCCGCTACCATCAGGTAACCTGAAATGAGCCTTGATCTGTTACCCGACAGAACCGGTGAGCGCCGAGTGGTTCGACGCCGCCTGACCCTGGCCGTGGTCATTATCGCCATCATGTTCATGGCAGTGATCGGTCGCACCGCCTATCTGCAGGTGGCACAGTACGATTACCTGAGTGCTCGGTCCCAGGACAATCGGGTCCGCCTGGCCCCGGTTGATCCGACCCGCGGCATTATCGCCGACCGCCAGGGTCGGGTGCTTGCCGAGAACCGCTCGGCCTTCAGTCTTGTCATCATTCCCGAGCAGGTGGCCGACATGGAAGCCCTGCTGGCCGAACTGGACCAGCTACTGGACCTGAGTGAGGCGGAAATCGCCGCATTCCGCGAAGCACGCCGCCGCTCCCGCAGCTTTCATGAGATTCCGCTGCGACTGGAATTGTCGGAATCCATGGTCGCGGAGCTGACCGTCAACCGGCACCGCTTTCAGGGGGTGGAAGTCAAACCACAACTGGTCCGTCATTACCCCTTCGGTGAAAGCGGATCGCATGTCCTCGGCCATGTGGGCCGCATCGGCCGTGAAGAGCTGGCCCGTGCTGACCGGCGTCGGTATCGCCATACCAGCTTTACCGGCAAAGCCGGCGTCGAGGCGTCCCATGAAGACCGGCTTCAGGGGCGATTGGGCGTCGAGCGCATTGAAACCAACGCCCTGGGACGACCGCTGAGGGTCCTGGAGCGTGATCCTCCCGTGCCGGGGAACGATATCCAACTGACCATCGACATCGAACTTCAGCAAGTGGCGGAAGCGGCCATGGGCGACCACCGTGGCGCCATTGTTGCGCTGGATCCCCGGAGCGGTGAGGTCCTGGCGCTGGCCAGCCTGCCCACCTTCGATCCGAATGCTCTGGCGCGGGGGCTGGATGGAGCGAGCTTTCAGGCACTCAACCAGGACTGGCGGCAGCCCTTGTTCAATCGGGCCACCCAGGGGCGCTATCCGCCGGGCTCGGTCATCAAGCCCTTGCTGGGTCTGGCGGGCATCGCCGGCGACTACATCGACCCCGACGAAATCGTCCACTGTCACGGCCGCTTCAACCTTCCCAATGTCTCCCGGACATGGCGGGACTGGCGACCGGAAGGCCATGGCCCCGTAGACTTTATCCAGGCTGTGGCGCAGTCCTGTGACATTTACTACTACCAGCTGGCCCACACCATGGGCATTGACGCCATGCACCAGTGGATGACCCGATTTGGCTACGGCCTCCGAACCGGAATCGACCTGCCTTCGGAGCGGGACGGCGTCATGCCCTCCCGGGACTGGAAACGACGGGTCCTCGGCGAGCCCTGGTACACCGGAGAGACCATCAACACCGGCATCGGTCAGGGGTTCATGCTGACAACGCCGCTGCAAATGGCCACCACCACCGCGTTGATCGCGAACCGTGGGGTGCCGATCCGGCCCCGCCTCGTCAGCAACCAGACGCTGGCGCAGCCGCCGGTGGAAGGACTCGAGCCGCTCACGGACATTGACGAGTCTCTCTGGGAACTGACCGTGGACAGCATGATCGAGACCGTCCATGGCCCCCGGGGCACAGCCCGCGCCACCGGCGCCGGACTCGGTTATCAAATGGCCGGTAAAACCGGCACCGCTCAGGTCATCGGCATCGGCGAGGACGAAGAGTACGACGAGGAAACCCTCGACCCGCGTTTTCATGACCACGCCCTGTTCACGGCGTTTGCGCCAGCCGAGAATCCGGAGATCGTGGTGGCGGTCATGGTGGAACATGGCGGCAGCGGGTCCGCCACCGCGGCACCGATGGCACGCCAGGTGATTGATGCCTGGCTGAACCGAGAGGAGTCCGAGGGTGAGCTGGTCCGCCGATAGCGTCAATCAGGTCGCCCGGCGGGCTTCCGGCAGCCTGTTGCAGCGGGCCCTCCGCCTGGATCCCGTGTTGCTGGGGCTTCTGATACTGCTGTCGGGGGTCGGCGCCATGGTGCTGTACAGCGCCTTCGGCAATCGCATTGAGCCCATACAGAATCATGCCATCCGCCTGGGCGCCGGTTTCGCACTCATGGTGGTCATGGCCCAGATTCCCCCCTGGCGTCTTGCCCCGGCCGCCCCCTGGCTCTATGTCGCTACCCTGGTGGCCCTGACCACGGTATTTCTCGTCGGTGAATTCGGTGGCGGTGCTCGCCGGTGGCTGGAAATCGGCCCGGTGCGATTTCAGCCCTCGGAGGTGATGAAACTCGCCCTGCCGCTGATGATCGCCTGGCTGGTGGCCCGGGGCACGCTGCCCATCAAGCTGGGCAAGTCCACGATTGGCCTGCTCATGATCGGTGTACCGGCGGCGATGATTTCGGTTCAGCCTGACCTGGGCACCGCGGTGGTGGTGGCCGCCACCGGCCTGATCATTCTGTTTCTGGCCGGAGCGAGTTGGCGCAGTATTCTGGCCCTCGCAGCCGCCATCAGCGCCGCCGCTCCCGCGCTCTGGATCTTCGGCATGCAGGGTTATCAGCGCCAGCGGGTGCTGACTTTTCTGGACCCGGAACGCGATCCACTCGGGGCGGGTTACAACATCATCCAGGCCAAGATTGCCATTGGTTCGGGGGGCATTTTCGGCAAGGGATGGACCAATGGCACCCAGGCCCATCTCGACTTCATCCCGGAACGACATACCGATTTCGTGTTTGCCGTCCTCGCCGAGGAGTTCGGCCTGCTGGGCGTGATCATGGTGGTCGCGCTCTACGGGGCCATCATCGCTCGAGCGCTATGGATCACCTACGGCGCACAGGACACATTTTCCCGTCTGCTCGCCGGCGGCTTGACCTTGACGTTTTTTTTGTACAGCTACGTCAACATGGGCATGGTGGTGGGTCTGCTGCCGGTGGTGGGGCTTCCCCTCCCCCTCATCAGCTATGGCGGGTCGTCCATAGTGACGCTCATGGCCGGCTTCGGTATTCTCATGGCCATCCATTCCCACCGCCGGATGTGGTCCGCGTGAAAAAGCTGCACCCAACCCTGCTTCGCTGGCTGTTGCCATGCATGGCCCTGGCAATGGCAGGCTGCACTTCCTTTGCGGCTGAGGACCCCGGTGACACGGATGCGCTTCGAGCCTTCACTGAATCCATGGCCGAACGCCACGGCATGGATGCCGAGCAGCTGACCCGCTTGCTCGTTGATGACGCCCGCCACCAAAGCGACATCATCGATGCCATCACCCGGCCCGCCGAAGCGCTGCCCTGGTACCGATACCGGGCCATTTTCCTGACCGAAGCGCGGGTTAACGAGGGTGTGGCGTTCATGAATACCCATGCCGAAATCCTCGAAGCGGTCCAGCAAGAGTATGGCGTTCCCCCCGCGATTGTGACGGCTATTATTGGTGTGGAGACTTTTTATGGCCGTTATCGGGGGCAGCACCGGGTCATTGATGCGCTGAGGACCCTGGGATTCGGCTACCCGCCTCGGGAGGCATTTTTCCGCCGAGAACTCGAGGCTTTCCTGCTGCTCGCCCAGGAAGAAGGGTTCGACCCGCGGGAACCCCGGGGATCCTACGCCGGGGCGATGGGCGTTCCGCAGTTCATCAGCAGTAGCTATCGGGCCTATGCGGTGGACTTCGACGGCGATGGCCGGCGTGATCTCTTCAACAGCATGGCTGATGCCATCGGCAGTGTCGGTCACTACTTTGCCCAGCACCGCTGGCGGGCCGGCGAACCGGTGGCCATCCCGGCACGCCCTGACAGGCCCGTGGACGAGGCCCTGCTATCCGCCGACCTGCGGCCCCGGCATACCGTCGCCGAGCTGCAGGCGGCCGGCGTGAATTTTGATCAACCCCTGGACCCCGGGGCCGGCGCCCGGCTGCTCGTGCTGGATGCCGACGGCGGCGATGAACACTGGGTGACCCTGCACAATTTCTACGTGATCACCCGGTACAACCACAGTCCACTTTATGCCATGGCGGTCTATCAGCTGGCGCAGGCGCTGGAGGCGTCGGACCCGTGAGCCTCGCCCGTCTGCTCGGTGTTGCCGCTGTGCTGGCCTTACTGGCGGGATGCAGCAGCCTGCCCCCGGCGCCCTCGGATGGCCCGGGCGGGGTCATCGAGGACCCGGCATCAATCCCGGATGCCGTGCCCCGGGATGCCCCCCGAAGCCGTTATGGCAACCCGCCTTCCTACGAAGTGTTCGGGCAGACTTACCATGTCATGGATAGCGCCGATGGCCATGTGGAACGCGGCATCGCTTCCTGGTACGGCAGCAAGTTCCACGGTCGGCGCACCTCCAGCGGTGAGACCTATGACATGTACGCCATGACGGCGGCACACAAGCACCTGCCATTGCCCACCTGGGTGGAAGTGCGCCATCTCGAGAACAACCGCCGCATTGTCGTCAAGGTGAACGACCGCGGCCCGTTTGTAGACAACCGCATCATCGACCTTTCGTATGCCGCCGCAGCCCGTTTGGGCATGATGGAGGCGGGCATAGCGCCCGTCGAGATCCGAACGGTCACCCCGGCCGACATGGCACCCGAAGTCCGGGAAGCGGGCCTGGCGGGCCCCTCCGGCGAGGCCCGGTCTGCCGCGACGAATGTCCAGTACTGGCTGCAGCTGGCCGCTTTCGGTGAGTCGACCAACGCTCAACGTTTCGTCCAGCGGCTCAGTGCGGCGGGCATCGACTACCCCGCCCGGGTTGAGGCAGAGGATGACCGGCTGTATCGAGTCCGCCTGGGTCCGCTCCATAACCTTGAAGCGGTGGATGCGGCGACCGGTGCGCTCGAGGCTGCCCAATTTGATACCGGACATGTCATTATTTCCGAACCCTGACTCACAATCCGACGAGACCCATTAGCATGCTGAGAGCCTTCGCCCTATCCGTCGCCATTCTTCTGGGCATGCCCTTCGGTGCAGCGGCTCAGACGCCACCCATGCCGATCCCGGACGCGCCCAGCGTTGGTGCATCCAATTACATCCTGATGGACTTCCATACCGGCGAGATACTCGCGGACAAGGCCAGCGACGAACCGCGGGATCCGGCAAGCCTTACCAAGATCATGACCGCGTTCGTGGTTTTCAGCGAAATCGAAGCCGGTCACATCAGCCTGGCCGACGAGGTGCTGGTGAGCGAGAGGGCCTGGCGGGCTCCCGGTTCGCGAATGTTCATCGAAGTGGACACTCGGGTCACGGTGGACGACCTGCTGCACGGCATGATCATTCAATCCGGCAATGACGCCAGCGTGGCTCTGGCCGAGCATGTGGCTGGCACCGAAGAAGCGTTTGCCGCCCTAATGAATCAATACGCCGCCGAGCTGGGCCTGCGGAACACTCAGTACACCAACGCTGCTGGCCTCCCGCACGCGGACCACTACTCCAGCGCCGCCGACACGGCGAGATTGGTCCAGGCGCTCATCGACCGCTTCCCGTCATTCTATGGCTACTATTCCCAGCGATCCTTCACCTGGAATGACATTCAGCAGCCCAACCGCAATCGGATGCTCTGGCAGGACCCCAGCGTCGATGGGGTCAAAACCGGTTATACAAAAGCGGCGGGCTATTGCCTCGCCACCTCTGCCGAGCGTGACGGGATGCGGCTGATCTCGGTGATTCTCGGTGCGGACTCGCCCAACGCGCGCATCGATCAGACCACCGCGCTGCTGAATTATGGCTATCGGTTCTTTGAAACCCACCAGCTCTACGCAGCGGATGAGGCCATCGAGACAGCCCGTATCTGGCGGGGCGGGCAGGACACGGTCCCGCTGGGTCTGGCCCGCGACCTGAGGGTCACCGTGCCGGTTCGCGCATTCGATCGCCTCGAAGCCAACCTGTCGGTGGCGAACCCCATGGAAGCTCCGCTGGAGGCCGGCACCCCCCTGGGTGAACTGACGGTCACGCTGGACGACGAGGTGATTGCCACCGAGGCCATCATCGCCCTGGAAACCGTTGAAGAAGCGGGTTTCGTCGGCAGGCTCATCGATGGAATCCGACTGAGGATGCAGTGAACGAGCAGCCACCGGGCCTGACCTTTCCCTGCGAGTTTCCCGTCAAAGCGATGGGGCCGGACGACGGTCAACTGCCGGGTGTGGTCTGGAACATCGTCACCCGCCACGCGCCGGAGACACCGGACAGGGCGATTCGCACCAACAGCAGCCGTCGCGGGCGTTTTCTGTCGGTCACCATCACCATCACTGCCCATAGCCGTGAGCAGCTCGAAGCCATTTACGCCGAGCTCAACGCCCACAAGGGCGTTCTCGCCACGCTGTGACCCCGGCGATTCGAATCCATGAGTGCGGCCAGGCCGACTATGAGGCGGTCTGGCAAGCCATGCGCCGCTTCACCGACACCCGAACCACCGACACCGCCGACGAAATCTGGCGGGTGGAGCATCCGGCGGTGTTCACCCTCGGTCAGGCCGGTCGGGATGAACATGTCATTAACCCCGGCGGCATTCCGCTGGTGCGTACCGATCGCGGTGGTCAGGTCACCTATCATGGGCCGGGGCAGGTCGTCCTTTACCCGCTGCTGGATCTGCGCCGATATGGCCTGGGTGTCCGGCAGCTGGTGACGCTGCTGGAGACTCTGGTGGTGGACTGGCTGGCGGAATTCGGAGTAGAGGCGAAGCCACGGGCGGACGCCCCCGGTGTCTACGTCGGGGAGGCCAAGATTGCCGCGCTCGGGTTACGTATCCGGCGGGGCTGCAGCTATCACGGTCTGGCCGTGAATATCGCCATGGATCTCGAGCCCTACCAACGCATCAACCCCTGCGGCCATGCCGGCATGCCGGTCATTGACCTTGCTGGCTTGGGAGTCGATTGCTCGCCGGATCAGGCGGCCCGGCAACTCACCGAGGGGCTCGTTCAGCGTCTGCGCGGCGTCTGACCACCTCATCGACCTCCGCCAGGCGCTCCGGTGTTCCCACGTCAAACCATTCGCCCCGGTGGTGGCTGCCGGCGAGCTCTCCCCGATCCGCCGCCGCCCGTAACAGAGGGCCCAGCGACGCGACCGCCTCGGAGCAGCCGTCAAACAAGCCGGGGCTGAAGCTGGCGATACCGGCGTAGGTCAATCCCGGCTGCCCTCTCCGGTTGGCCACTCGGGAACCACGCAGAGAGAAATCCCCGTCCGGGTTGTGAGGGGGGTTGTCCACCAGCACCAGATGCCCCAGCCCCGGGGGGCGGCGTGGCAGGGAAGCGAGCTCGAAGTCCGTCCAGACGTCCCCGTTAATGACCCAGAACGGCCCATGCCGCAACCAGGGAAGCGCGCGCACGATACCGCCCGCCGTCTCCAGCCCCTCGCCACCCTCATCCGAAATCACCACCCGCAACCCCCAGGCAGAACCATCCCCCAGATAGGACCGGAGCTGATCCCCCAGCCAGGCCACATTCACCACCACCGTGCCGCAGCCGGCCCGGGCCAGGCCCTCCAGGTGACGGGCAATCAACGGCTGTCCGGCCACTTCCAGGAGGGGCTTCGGGCAGCGGTCCGTCAGTGGCCGCATGCGTCTGCCGCGACCCGCCGCCAGAATCATGGCATTCATGACGACTCACCCGGTGCGGGCAGCGACCGAATCAGATCATGCAGGTCCGCCAGCGCTGCATGGGGCGAGAGCTCACGATCCAGATAGGCGACGAAGCGGGATGCATCGGTGAGGTAGCGGGGTTTGTCATCACGATGGTGGAGGCGGGCGAACACCCCGAGCACCTTCAGATGACGCTGAGCGCCCATCCAGTCCAGTGCCATCGGCAGATCGTCGGGGATGGCAACCCCCGCGGTACGGGCCAGCGCCGCATAACGGCCGATCCAGTACCGTTCCTGGTCCGGCGAAAACTCAAAAAACGCATCCCGCAGCAGGCTGACCAGGTCGTAGGTCACCGGCCCCAGCATCGCATCCTGAAAATCGATGACGCCGGGGTTGGGAGCCGAGACCAGCAGATTCCGGGCCATGAAATCACGATGCACCCAGGCCTGGGGCTGTCGGGTGGCCGCCTCCACCAGCCGCTGAGAGCCGGCGTGCCAGCGCGCCCACCACTCGGCATTCAGCTCCAGCCCCAGGTGCCGCTGAACGTACCACTGCGGAAACAGATCCAGCTCCCGGCGCAGCCGTCGATGATCGTACCGGGGCAACGGGTCAGCCCGGGTGGCTGCCTGCCACCGCACCAGGGTACTCAACGCATCCTCCATCAGGGGGTCGACCTGTCCGTCCTGAAACGCCGCCAGATAGCTCTGCGATCCCAGGTCCTCCAGCACCATGAAGCCCCGCTGCGGGTCGGCCATCTCCACCCGGGGAACATGCAGACCGGCGGCCGCCATCAAGTCCCTGACCTGCAAAAAGGCGCGACAGGCTTCAGTCTGATCCGGCGCGTCCATGACCACCCGGGAGCCGTCAGCCACCGGCAGGCGGAAGTAGCGACGGCTGCTGGCATCAGCCGCCAGTGGCAGCAGACCGGTCGAGTCAATGCTCGAGGCCTCCAGCCAGGCCTGCATGGCTGCCTGGCGATGGTCCACGGTCTGCTGTGTCATGGTCTTCCCGGTGCTCTCCAAGGCATTCTTAGGGTAACCTCTCGGGCGTCGTATTGCGCCGCCTGGTTACGGAGTGGTCATCATCACCCGACTTTCCCGCTTTGCCGTGTGCGCGGCTACGCTCGGCGTGCTGGCCACGGCTTACCCATTCCACGCTTCCGGTCAGGAGCGATGGGCGCTTTGTGCCGCGCCAATGCTGGAGCCCGTGCCCGGAGATCCCGCCGCCCGGGATGCGCCCGACACTCCGGTGCGCATCGAGGCCGACCGGGGTGAAATTGTCGGTGACCCCCCCATTTTTCAGTTCGATGGTCAGGCGACCCTGACCCGCGCTGACCAGACGGTTCGGGGCGACAGTCTGACTTATGACAGTGGAACCGGTGAGGCGGTGGCCCGGGGCGAGGCCAGCCTGCGGGAATCCGGCCTCCTCATCGAAGGACAGCGGGCCAACTACTGGCTCGATGAGGACCGGGGTCGCTTCCAGGGAGTGAGTGAATACCGGATCGTGGCCGGCCATCTGCAGGGGTCGGCCGAGACCATCATTCGTGAGGACGCCTTTCGCAGTCGTTACCGCAACGCCACCCTGAGCACCTGTCTGCCGGAGGCGGAGCTCTGGCAGCTCAGGGCCACCACGGTCACCCTGGACAATGAAACCCGGCAGGGCCGGGCCTGGAACGCCGTGCTGGCGGTGGGCAATGTGCCGGTGGCCTACACGCCGTACATGCAATTTCCCATCGGCGATGAGCGACTGACCGGGTTCCTGGCTCCCACACTGACCCAGCGCAACAAACATGGCACCACCGTGGCGTTGCCCTGGTACTGGAACATCGCCCCCAACTACGACGCCACCATCACCCCCACCTCCTACTGGAAGCGGGGCGTGCTGACCGATGTCGAGTTCCGCTATCTCGAACCGGCGCTGGAAGGCGAGATCAACGTCAGTTATCTGCCCAGCGACGACGAGCGCAACGATGAGGATCGCTGGGCCATCAACCAGGAACACGCCTTCAGCGCGGGCCCCTCACTCAGCGCCGAGCTTCGCCAGCAACGCACCAGCGATCCGGATTTCAGCGACGACTTCGGGGACGATTTCAGTTATCGCTCGGCGCGCTTTCTGGAAAGTGATGCCCGGGTTGACTGGTCCCAGGGCGCGTTCCGCGCCTCGGTGGATGCCCAGTACTGGCAGCGGGTGGACACCAACGTGGGCGAAAGTTCACAACCCCTGGCCCGGGAGCCCCGGGTGCGGATGGCCTATGAGCCCCTCGACAGTGCCGGGCCCCTGGAGTGGGCCGTGAGCGCCGAGACCACCGAGTTCGCACACCCGGATCCTGATCGCACCCAGGGACGCCGCACCGACGTGCACCCGAGGGTCTCACTGCCGTGGCGAACACTCGGATATTTTGTGGAGCCCGCCGTGAGTTGGCGCTACACCGAATATGACTTGAGCGGCGATTTGCCCGGCGACACCGCCAGCCCGGACCGCAGCATGCCCATTTACAGCGTCGACGCCGGCGTGTTTCTCGAGAGGCCGGCAACGCTCTTCCCGGGGGTTTACCAGACGCTGGAACCACGACTGTTCTACCGGCGCGCCCCGAGTCGCGACCAGGAGGCGCTACCGCGGTTCGATACCGGCGCCCCTTCCCTGACATTCAGCTCCATGTTCCGGGAAAACGGCTTCAGCGGTCTGGATCGAATCGAGGATGGCGAGCGGGTGACGCTCGCGGTCACCAGCCGCTTTCTGGATTCCATTGACGGCACAGAGTACCTCCGGGTCTCCGGCGGTCAGGTCTTCTACACCCGGGACCGAACCGTTGCCCCCCGGGGTGAAACCGAGCGTAGCCGCTCGGATTACATCACCGAGCTGCGACTGTCCCTGCCCGCCGGCTTCAGTGCCCGGGTGGACTATCAGTGGGACCCGGAGCGAAGCGGCACCAGCAACCTGCTGACCGACCTGCGCTGGCGCGGCGACCGGGCCACCACCGTCAACCTCTCCCTCCGGCGCCGGGAGCAGGATGGCGAACGCACCCTGGACCAGGCCAGCGGCGCCATGACTGCGCCCATCGGCCGGGGATGGCGGGTGTTTGCCGGCATCACGCAGGACCTGGAGGAGTCACAGACTCGCGGGCGCTTCTATGGGGTTCAGCAGACGGGGTGCTGCCACGCCCTGCGCCTGGTCAGTAACGAGACCCTGGAGCGCAATCGGGACACCGACCGGGCCGAGCTCGAGCGCGAAATCATGCTGGAGCTGGAGCTCAGGGGGCTGGGGGGCATCGGTGATAGAATTCGACAATTCGTCTCCGGCGAAATTGACGGCTACAACTTACGGTAAATCGAGCATGTTCAGAGCATTCCTTGCCGCCCTGATTTTTTTACTGACCCTTGGCACCGCCAAGGCCGACGAGGTCCTGCTGGACCGGATCGTCGCACTGGTTAACGAGGACGTGATCCTGGCCTCCGAGCTTCAGGCCGAGATGGATTCGGTGCGCATGGAAATGCGGCAGCGGGGCATGAGCATGCCGCCGGAGGAAGAACTGCAACGCCAGGTCCTGGAGCGGCTGGTGATGCAGACGCTGCAGATCAACGTGGCGGAGCGTCGCGGCATTCGGGTGGATTCGGCGACACTGGACCGGGCCGTCCGCCAGATTGCCGACAACAACAATCTGAGTCTGGCAGGCCTGCGGGATGCCCTTGAGGAACAGGGGCTGGACATGGCCCAGTTCCGCGATCAGCTTCGCCGCGAAATCATCATCGACCGGCTGCACAGCTCGGAAATGCAGCGTCGGATCGAGATCACGAGCCAGGAGATCGAACAATTCCTGGCCCGTAATCGGGGGCAGAGCCGCGAGTACCGCCTCTCCCAGATTCTGATCGGCATCCCCGAGGCCGCCTCGGCGCAGGCCATTGAGGCGGCCCGGGAGGAGGCCGAGTCCGTGATCCAACGCCTTGAGCAGGGGGAGTCCTTTGAGCAGCTCGCCACGGTGGTATCGGACGCCCGCAACGCGCTGGAGGGCGGCGAAATCGGCTGGCGGACCAGTTCGGCATTGCCTCCCGGTGCGGCGGATGCCATTCGGGCATTGAGTGTCGGTGAATACACCGCTCCCCTGCGCACGCCGGCGGGCTTCCAGATTTATCGTGTGGACGAGATTCGCGATCCGGACGCCCAACTGGTGGAGCAACTCCGCATCCGCCACATTCTCATCGAGCCCAACGAGGTGGTCAGCGACGAGGACGCCCGTCTGCGTCTCACTTCGCTGCGAAACCGATTGCGGGATGGCGCCGAGTTCGCTGCCCTGGCGCGCAGCAATTCCGATGACGCCAGCAGCGCGTCCGGCGGCGGGCAATTGGGATGGGTAACCGTCAGCCAGCTGCCCGATTCTTTTCGGGACGCGGTGCAGGGCTTGCCCGAGGGGGCCATCAGCGAACCGTTCCGAACCGGAGCCGGCTGGCACATCGCCGAGGTCCAGGACCGCCGTGAACGCGATGTCAGCGAAGAGGTTGCCCGGGAGGAAGCCACCCGCGCCATTCGCTCCCAGAAGGCCGAGGAGGAAATCGAACTCTGGCTGAGGGAATTACGCGAAGAGGCCTATGTTGAGTCCCGTCTCGATCGCCTGTGATGACTGAGCGGCCCTGCATCGCCGTCACCCCCGGCGAACCGGCGGGTATCGGTCCGGAACTGGTGGCCGGCTTGGCCGGTGGTTTTCCCGAGGCCCGATTGGTGGCGATCACGGATCCGGATCTGCTCCGGGCTGCCGGCGCCCAGGCAGTGCTCCACGAGCCGAACCATGTGCCAGTGCCCGGCACCCTGGAGGTTCTGCCGATTCCGGTCAGCGCGCCGGCGAGACCGGGCCAGCTTGATCCTGCCAATGCCGAGCATGTGCTGACAACCCTGCGCGCCGCGGTTTCCGGGTGCATGGAGGGACGCTTTGATGCGATGGTCACCGGTCCGGTCCACAAGGGCGTCATCAATGAGTCCGGCCGTCCCTTCAGTGGTCATACGGAGTACCTGGCGGAACTGACAGACACCCCAATGCCGGTGATGATGCTGGCGGCGGATACGCTTCGGGTGGCCCTCGCCACCACCCATCTGCCCCTGCGCGCGGTTCCGGATGCCCTGACCCGGGAACGTGTCGAAGCCGTCCTGCGGGTCCTGCATCAGGCGTTGCGAGCCCGCTATGGCATTTCGGCGCCTCGAATCCTGGTGGCCGGCCTCAATCCCCACGCCGGCGAATCCGGCCATATGGGCCGAGAAGAGCTGGATGTGCTTGAGCCGTTGCTGGACGAGCTGAGGGCGGAGGGCATGGATCTCCTCGGCCCCCTGCCTGCCGATACACTCTTTACGCCGAACCATCTCGAACAGGCCGACGCCGTGCTGGCGATGTATCACGACCAGGGACTGCCGGTGCTCAAACATGTGGGGTTCGGGCAGGCGGTCAACATCACCCTGGGGCTGCCCATCATCCGCACCTCGGTGGATCACGGCACCGCTCTGGATCTGGCTGGACGGGGCGCCGCGGATCCGGGCAGTTTCCGTGCCGCGGTGCGTGAGGCGCTTCGAATGATCCAACACGGCGGCTAGGCCATGCATCGGGCGCGGAAACGCTTCGGCCAGAATTTTCTGCATGACCGTCAGGTCATTGAGCAGATGATCTCAGTGATCCGCCCCGAACCGGGCCAGCGTTTTCTCGAAATCGGTCCGGGCCAGGGCGCCCTGACCCGCCCCCTCCTCGACGCCGGGGTCAATCTCACCGCCATCGAAGTGGACCGGGATCTGGCGGCGCAGCTGCGGCGCTGGCCGGAAAACCGGACCGGCGCCCTGACCGTGGTGGAGGGGGACGCACTGGCCGATCCGGTTGCCAGGCTCTGCGGCGATGAAGTACCCGAACGGGTGGTCGGCAACCTGCCCTACAACCTTTCAACGCCGCTGCTGTTCCATCTCACCGAGTCACTGGCCCGGGTCGATGATCTGCACCTGCTATTGCAGCGGGAGGTGGTGGAGCGAATGGCCGCAGTGCCAGGCAGCCGCGTTTATGGCCGCCTTTCGGTGATGCTGCAATATCGCTGCCAGGTGGAACCCTTGTTCGACGTTCCGCCTGGCGCCTTCCGGCCGGCCCCTCAGGTGACCTCTCGCTTCGTCCGGCTGCTGCCCCACCGCAAGCCGCCAATGCCCCGTGTGGAGTCGGGATGCCTGGCCGAGGTGGTGGCCGCCGCCTTCGGCCAGCGGCGAAAGACCCTTCGTAACGCCCTGGGTGGGCTGCTGACCGCGGACGCCATCGCGAACGCCGGCGTTGATCCGGGGACCCGGGCGGAACAGGTGGATCTCAGCGGCTACGGCCGACTGGCCTCGCAACTCAAAGCCCGCCGACAGGCCCGCTAGGAAACGGCATGGCTCACTATGCAATAGGTGACATTCACGCCTGTCTGAGCTCCCTCAAGGCTCTGCTCGGCAAACTGGATTTTGACCCGGCACGGGACACCCTCTGGCTGACCGGTGACCTGGTGGGCCGCGGACCGGAGCCGGCGGAAACGCTGCGCTTTCTCAGCAGTCTGGGAGGCGCGGTTGAAGCGGTGCTGGGCAATCATGACATCCATTGTCTCGCCGTGGCCGCTGGCACCGGCCGGCGGCAGCGAAGGGACGAGCTCGACTCGCTGCTGGAAGCCCCGGATCGGGAGTCCCTGCTCGAGTGGCTTCGCCATCGCCCCTTGATGACACGCCCGCCGGTGGGAGACTGGGTCCTGGTGCACGCGGGCGTGCCCCCGACCTGGTCGCTGTCGGATGCCTGGAAGGCGGCGGGTGAGCTGGAATCCCGGCTTCGGGGGCCTGACTGGCAGACGCTGCTGGCGAACTTGTACGGCAATCGGCCGGATCGCTGGACCCCCACGCTGACCGGGTGGGATCGCTGGCGCTATGTCATTAATGGCTTCACCCGAATGCGCTACTGCGCGGCTGATGGTCAGCTGCTGTTCGATTACAAGGGCCCTCCGGAGGAGGCACCGCCTGACCACTGGCCCTGGTACGAGGCGCGGCGATTGAACGGCCTGATGGACGATAACACCCGAGTGATCGCCGGCCACTGGTCCCGCCTGGGGCGCCGGACCGGGCCGGGTTACGTCATGCTGGACACTGGGTGCCTGTGGGGCGGGCAATTGACCGCGCTGCACCTGGACGAGCCCTCCCCTCGGTTTACCACCGTGGACTGTAGCGCCCGTCAGGTCCCCGGGTAATCCGTTGTCTGGCGGTGCGTGAGCGCCGGAAAGCGCTGGCGTAGGGGCGCCAACTCCGACAGAGGCAGGGGCGCCACCGCTACGCCGGCGCCACCTCCCACCGGGCAACGGGCCAGCACCTCGCCCCAGGGGCTCACCACCATGCTCTCTCCATGGGTGGATCGGTTGTTGACATGTGTGCCGCCCTGATTCGGTGCCACCATGAAGCACAGGTTCTCAATGGCCCGGGACCGAACCAGGATGGCCCAGTGGGCGGCACCGGTGGCCGCCGTAAACGCCGAGGGAGCCAACAGTATCTCGGCACCCGCCGCCACCAGTTCGCGGTAATGCTCCGGGAAGCGCAGGTCATAGCAAATGGAAAGTCCCAGTCGACCCACCGGCGTATCCACGGTCACCGGGCGATCGCCGGCGGCAAAGGTGGACGACTCCCGATAACCCTCGCCGCCGGTGAGAGTGACATCGAACAGGTGGCGCTTGTCGTAACGGGCGAGGCGTTGGCCGTCCGGCCCGTAGACCAGACAGGCCGACCGGACCCGCCCCGCCTCCGGGCCGTTCAGGGGGAGGCTGCCCCCCACCAGGGTGATGCCATGCCGCTCGGCCGCCCTGGCAAGAAAGGTCTGCATCGGCCCATCCGAATCCGCCTCGGCCACCCCGAGCACATCCGTCTGGTGCCGCCCCATGAAGGCGAAGTTCTCCGGCAGCACCACCAGCTCGGCACCCCGATCTGCCGCCCGCCGAATGCCCTCTGCCGCCGCCGACAGATTCGCATCCACCTGATCACCGGAAACCATCTGTACGGCGGCGGCTTTGGCTGGCTCAGTCATCACGGTTTGCTCCATTGCGGCGGACGCCGGTGCCGATCAGTTCGAACCGGGGGTCGGCCCACGGCCCCTGAATGCGGTAACGCACCTCACTGGCTCGATCAATTTCCGGCTCCAGCAAATCCCGGGTCAAAAACAGCATGATGGCGGCGACGGGACCGCCGGCCACGCCACCCAGAAAACCCACCGTCGAGCCAACCCGTGGCGTCACGGTAACGGTTTGATCGTAGGTCTCCGTCGCGAGGTCGGTGGTCCCGACCAGGGCCATATTGAGGGACGGCCCCTTCAATGCCAGATCCTCCGTGAACAGCCGACCCTGATTACCGACCCAGGCGCCCCGCAGCGAGTCGAACCGCAGTCCGGCCCCCACCACGTCCGAAAAATCCAGGGCCAGACGGCGGGGCAGAACCGACAGGCTGAAGAGGCCGAGAGCTCGCCCCGCCCCGGGCTCCACTGCCGGCAGCGAGCCATTGCGCAGATTGACACTGAGACGCCCTTCAAGCGTGGATCGATCCGGCTGCAACAACGCGCCCTGCCAGCTCAGTTCGCCACCGAAATACCCCTGGCCACTGCGCATGGCGTCGTCGAGCCCGATGCCCGTCAGCAGCGATCCGGCATCATCCGCGTGAACATCAAAGCGCAGCAGGTAGCGATCGGTGCCCGGCGCTACCTGCTGGAGGGCGGCTTCCACCTCGCCAACCTCCCCCGCCAGTGCCAGGCGGGCCCTGCGCAGCTGCTCACCGCCACCCTCAACCCGAAACTCCAGAGCCCCCATGGGCTGCCCCGCCAGCACCAGAGCCCGGGCACTGACGTCCAGGCTGTTGCCTCGAGCCAATAACGATGCGCGATCCTGCTCCGCCGTAGTGCGCTGTCCGCGCTCGGCGCGGACGCTGGCGTCCAGGCGCTCCAGGTCCACCGCCAGATGGCGATTGTCGGGCTGCCACTGGAGCTCACCCACCGCTGACCCGCTCACCGACAAAGGCTCCGACAACCCGGATGGACTGCCCTCGAGATGAATCGCTCCCAGGCGCCATCGCCCCACATCAAGCCCCTCCGCCCGCAGATCGACCCGCTGCAAAGGCGGCAGGCCGGCAAGCGCATCAGGGGTCAAGCCGTTGCCCGCGGGCCCGTCAAAGTCCGCAATATCCAGCACCGGCAACGCACCGGTCAGCGTTATTCCCGGCTGGTCGGGTAGTGGCGGAGAGTCCGCACCCCAATGCACCGCGATCCGGCGAGCATTGGTCGACGATGCCTGCTCCCGAAGCCGCAGCCGGTCCCCATAACGAATGGCCCGTTCCACTTGCCCGTCAGCGGTTCTCTCCCAGGCAAACTGCAGATCGACCCTTTCCTCCGCCGACTTGGACAGCCCCAACGGTGCTTCGATGCCGACTCCGGACAGGTCCGTTCGCAATGTCAGCGCACCGGGAACCGGTTGACCACGGTCCAATCCGGCAAATCCCGGCTGCTCCCAGCGAAGGCGCCAGCGGCTCTCGCCATGGGCATAGGGACTCAGCAGGGCCATGCCCGGCCAGTCATCCAATCCCCGCACCGAGGTGGCATCAATCCGTATCCCGGCGGATGCACCCTCTCCCCGGGTTCTCGCCTGAGCAATCAGGTCCCGGCCCTGCAAACGGGCCCGCAGCCCGTCCCAGCGCACCCCGTCGCGGTTAAAGCGGATCTCGCCATGAATCTCGGAAAGGGTGCCCGCCGGCTGTCGCGAAGCGACCTCCGCACCGGCCAGTGACAGTATTCCATCAACATCCGGCTCGCGACCGTCCAGTGGCAGTTTCAGCGACAGATTCAGTTGCCCCTCACCCCGGGTGGAAAGCGTCAACAGCGGCCCGGCCGGATCCGCCAGCGGTGATCGGAGCAGCGTATCCACCATGGCGGTCAACGGGCCGTTCATTCGGCCATTCACCTCAACCACCGCCGCCTGCAGGTCATCGACGGAGGCGCTTGCCGAATCAACCCGCACGCCATTGATCACACCGGATTCCGCCTCGACCCCCATGGAGCGGTTGCGAAATCGCAGCGTCCCCACCAGATGCTCCAGACTGGGCCAATCCGGCCAGAAGGCCAGCTCGACGTCCTCGACCCGAGCCTTCAGGTCGAAAACCCCGGGTTTCTCATCGAAAGGAAAGGCATCCAGCGGCCCGGCGAGGCGGCCCGAGACAGCCGCGACCCGCCCGCCGACAATGGCCTCATCCAGCCACTGCACCGCCGCGGGGGGCATCACCGACTCCGGCAGGTGAGCCAGCACCCGATCGGCGTCCAGACCACCAAGGCTTGCCTGCAGGTCCACAAACGGGGACTGCCCCGCCGCCGCCCACAGACCACCGGAGAGACGGAAAGGGGCGCCACCCACAACACCCTGCGTGTCAGTCAACGAGCCGCGCCATTCCCCGTTCCCTGCTTGCCACCAGGCCAGCCCACCGCTCAGGGCCGTCACCGATACCCCCTCACGCAGGAACCCGTCGCCCACCTGAGCCGCTCCCGCCTGTAGCGTCAGTTGCCCACCCCGCGGGCCGAGTTCGACGCTCAGCTGCTCGCCGCTGGCCGTTAAACCCTGACCGCGGAGGAGCAGCTCCGCGTCCCGCACGTCACCGCGAGCCCGCCAGTGGCTCGGGGACTCCCAGACGACAGCCAGATCCTGCACATGCCCCGCAACCGCAAAATCACCCCGCTGGAGCTCCGGCGCCAGCGGGGCGAGCCAGGCGAGGGGCAGCGCCTCGACTTTCAGCCGCCATGGGCTGCCGGCTGCCTGCCCCAACGCCAGGTCACCCACCGACTGGGGCCGGGCCTCGCGGTCCAGCAGTTGGCGGGGATGCAGGCCGCCCTGCCAGCCCTCCGGCGTCCGGTGCCACTGCCCCACCGCATCCATCTGATCCAGCGATCCGTCCAACAGGTTGAGCCCCTCGCCCTGCAGATGCATTTGCCAGCGGGGCAGTCCCGACTCCGGGAAATCCAGCCACAGACGGGCATTGAGCCGGGCATCGGGGTCGGGTCGCAGCGCCGCCGGCCCAGGCAGTCGCGGCAGAGCGTGGCCATGAATCCCGCTGAGATCGATAAAGCCCCGCGTGGCCGCCGGGTCACCGGCCGGCACCCGAAGCCGCCCCCGCATGCGCTGCTCACCCGCTCGGGCGTCCACCGCGAAGCGCCACTCTCCCGCCGGTGTCTGACGCCAGCGCAGGGCCACCGGGTCGAAGCTCATCTGCACCCCCAGCGGATCGTCCTGAGCCAGCAGACGCGAGTCGCGAATCAGCAGGTGATCCACGGGCAGATCCCGGAGTACGTCGATAAACCGCTCCAGGGAGACGCCGCGCTGCTGGACTGGCAACGGCAGCAGGCCGGCGAGCCGCCAGGTCTGATCGGCCTGCCGCCGGGCGGCGACCTCCAGGCCGGAGGCCTCCAGGGAATGCAGTTGAAAGCGTCGCTGCTGGAGGGATGCCCATGGCGAGATCACCAGCGACAGGGACTGCAGGCGTAACGGCTGACCCTGATCTTCGTCATCGACGTGACGGATCACCACATCAGACAACACCAGACTGGGTCGCCATCCCGCCAGTCTGGCATCCAGTTCGCCGATGGAGAGGTCGGCCCCCAGGTGCCCACTGGCCACCGCCTCCACGCGCTCTACCAGCGCCGGGGCGAAAGCGAATGCCAGACGGATGCCGGTTAGTGCCACCGCCATGGCCACGACGCAGGCCGCCACCCCGTAAACGAGGACCGCTTTCAGGCGCTCGCCCCGTTGCGGCCAGATCCAGCGTTGCAGAGTCTGGCGAAGGCTCATGTCTACATCAGCACCACATCGAACTGCTCGATGTTATAGAGCGGTTCAGCCTGGAACTGGATCGGTCGGCCCACGAACGTCTCGAGTTCGGCAAAGCTGTCGCTTTCCTCGTCGATGGCCCGGTCCACCACCTCCTGGGCGGCCAGCACCAGCAGCTGCGTGACTTCGAACTGACGGGAGGCGCGAATGATCTCGCGGGCAATCTCGTGCACCACGGTCTCGGCGCTTTTCAGATAACCCCGGCCACCGCAGGTGGGGCATTCCCGGCACAGCACATGCTGCAACGACTCCCGGGTGCGCTTGCGGGTGATTTCCACCAGCCCGAGTGCGGAGATGCCACTGATTTGGGTGCGGGCATGATCCCGGGCCAGCCCCTTCTCCAGTGCCCGCAGCACCTGGCGATGATGGTCCGGATCTTCCATGTCGATAAAGTCCACAATGATCATGCCGCCCAGATTGCGCAGGCGCAGCTGCCGGACGATGGACTGAGCCGCCTCCAGATTGGTTTTGAACAGGGTTTCTTCCAGCGTCCGATGCCCGACATAACCCCCGGTGTTCACGTCAATGGTGGTCATGGCTTCGGTCTGATCAATGATCAGATAACCCCCGGATTTCAGGGCCACCCGGCGCTGCAGAGCGCGCTGGATTTCATCCTCGGTGCCGTAGAGGTCGAAAATCGGCCGCTCGCCGGGGTAATGCTCCAGGCGCGGCAGCAGCTCCGGGAGGAACGCCTCACAGAACGTGCGCATGCGCTCGTGCCCCTCCCGGGAATCCACCCGGATGCGCTCCACATCATCGCTGGCCAGATCGCGGAGGATACGCAGCATCAGCGGCAGGTCGTCATGCAGTCGGGTCGCG
Source organism: Spiribacter sp. 2438 (assembly GCF_009676705.1). GTDB lineage: Bacteria > Pseudomonadota > Gammaproteobacteria > Nitrococcales > Nitrococcaceae > Spiribacter. The sequence continues at coordinate 1,630,181 of NZ_CP046046.1, forward strand.
GGCTGGGCCTCCTCCCCGCGTCGACGGATAGCCGCCCACAACTTCTGCAGAAATTCCCAGTCCCGGGCCAGAGCGCCGGCGTCGACACCCTCGGCCGCGGTTCGCAGGATGCACCCGTGGGGGCAGTCCGGCCCCATTAACGTCTCAACCATCCCGTGAAGCCGGGAGCGCTCCTCCGGGGCTTCGATCCGGGCTGACAAACCGATCCCCGGCGCATTCACCAGCAGCACCATGTAGCGGGATGGAATCGACAGGCGGGTGGTCAGACGCGCGCCCTTGCTGCCGATGGGATCCTTGAGCACCTGCACCAGCAGACTTTGCTGCTCACGCACCAGCTGCTGGATCGGCGGTGTCTCCGGCGGTGTCTCCGGCACCGTGCCGGCAACATCCGCCTGACCGACGGTCAAGTCGGAAGCATGAAGAAAAGCGGTGCGATCCAGACCCACCTCGATAAAGGCTGCCTGCATGCCAGGGAGCACCCGGGCGACCTCGCCAAGATAAATGTTGCCCACCAGGCCCCGGCGCCGGGAACGTTCGATGTGAATTTCCTGGAGGCTGCCGTTATCGAGGACCGCTGCCCGGGTCTCGCGCGGCGTGAGGTTGACCAGGATTTCCTGGCTCACTGCTCCGCCGACCAGCCAACCTGGTAGTCAATGCCGAAGTCAGTCAGCAAGTCGTGGGTTTCGAACATCGGCAGGCCCATGACGCCAGTGTAGCTGCCTTCAAGCTGCTCGATGAATACCCCGCCACGACCCTGAATGCCATAGCCACCGGCCTTGTCCACCGGCTCGCCGCTGCGCCAGTAGGCGTCGACCTCGCCAGGCAGGAGTGGACGCAGGGTAACCGTGCTCAGCGACAGGCGCGTGGCCTCGTAGCTGTCGTCCACCAGTGCCACGCCGGTCAGCACACGGTGACTGCGCCCGGCGAGCCGCTGCAGCATGGCCGCCGCCTCGGCCTGACTGCCCGGTTTGCCAAGGACCTCGTCTTCCAGCACCACGGCGGTGTCGGCGCCCAGCACCGGCCGATCGGAGCCGGAAGGTCGTGACGCCAGTCCGGCGCGCGCCTTTTCCAGCGCCAGCCGCACCACGAAGACCTCCGGGGTTTCCTCCTCATTCACCGCCTCGTCAACGCCCTGGTGGAGGGTTTCAAAGCGCACACCCATGCGCTGGAGAATCTCGTGCCGCCGGGGAGACGTCGAGGCGAGATAGAGATCGGGATGTTCAGGGTCCGGCATCGTAGCCTCCTTGCATGGACGGGCCGTTCAGGCCCGGTGATAGGGATGCCCGGAAAGCAGCGTCCAGGCGCGGTAAAGCTGCTCGGCCACCACCACCCGGACCAGCATGTGCGGCAGGGTCAGCGCCGATAGCGACCAGCGGCGCTCGGCCGCCCGCTTGACCGCGGGATCCAACCCGTCCGCGCCCCCAATCAGGAACGCCAGATCCTGGCCCTGCTGCATGGCATCGTCCAGATAGTCTGCCAGATCCCGGGTCGACCATTGCTGCCCCCGTTCATCCAGGGCCACCAGACGGGCCCCGCCGGCCGCTGACTGCAGGGCTTGCCACTCCTGGGCACGGGCGCGGTCCAGGTCGCCACCCCGCCGTGCCGCCCCCGGGTTGACCGCGTGCAGCCCCAGAGGAAGGTGTCGAGGCATGCGCCCGGCGAACTCGTCGAATCCGGTCTGGACCCAGGCCGGTGGTCGGCGGCCCACCGCCACCACATCAAGCCGCACCCGTCACTCTCCGGGCTCGGTTTCGGAGGGAACGTCAGGATCGGATTCGCCCTCTTCCACCGCCCAGATCCGCTCCAGGCGGTAAAAATCTCTGACATCTTCCAGCATGACGTGGGTAACCACGTCACCGAGATCCACCAGAACCCATTCGCTGCCCTCAAGGCCCTCCACCCCCAACGGACGCTGGTCCCGGTCACGGGCAGCCTCAATCACCGACTCGGCGATGGAGCGAACATGACGCCTTGAGTTGCCGGAAGCGAACAGCATGTAGTCGGTGATGGCGGTCTTGCCCCGCACATCAATCAGTCGCGGGTTAACGGCCTTCATGTCCTCCAGCGCCGTTTCCACGCAGTGACGGAGATCCTCGGATGACTGAATGGTTTTAGTCATGATGCGTCTGCATCCTCCCGGGCATGTCGCCCTTACTGCTGGGGATAACCGTAGCCCCGGCACCTTGATAGCGCGGTCCAGACCCGGTCCGGTACCAACCCGCGGACTGAATACCCCTGGGCCAGGGACCGGCGCAACGCCGTCGCGGAAATCTCCAGCTGTGAAACCGGCTGGAACCAAACACGGCCCGCCGGCGACCGGCGAAGTTCAGCCGGGTTCACGGCCCGTCGGGCCGTCAGCCAGCCGGCCAGCGTGTCCGACCACCCACCGCCGGCATCGCCGCCCCGGGTGGTCACCACCAGATGCGCCAGGCCGGTCAGCTCCCGCCAGCGATGCCACTGCGTCAGGCCGCGGAATGCGTCGCTGCCCATGATGAAACAGAGGGGCCGACGGGGACCCAGGTCACGCCTGAGCGATGCCAGCGTGTCCGCCGTGTAGGACGCACCGGCCCGGCGCAGTTCCCGGTCATCAACCACCAGACCCGGCACGTCTTCCACGGCCAGTCGCAATAGCCGACAGCGCAATGCCGCATCGGCGCGAGGCTGGGATCGGTGGGGCGGGACGCTCACCGGCACCATCCTGACCTCGGAGAGCCCGAGGGCCTGCAATAACTCGACGGCAGGACGGATATGGCCCCAATGGACCGGGTCGAAGGTTCCACCCAGCACCGCCACCGGCGAACCGCCGGTGTCCGTCATTCGCGAATGTGCCCTTCGCCGAGCACGATGTATTTCTGGGTGGTGAGACCCTCAAGGCCCACCGGACCGCGCACATGAAGCCGGTCGGTACTGATTCCGATCTCGGCGCCGAGGCCATACTCGAACCCGTCCGCAAACCGGGTGGAGGCATTCACCATCACCGAGCTGGAGTCCACCTCGCGCAGAAAACGCTCGGCGCTGGGCTGATGGCTGGTCACGATGGCCTCGGTGTGACCGGAGGAGTGCCGGGCGATATGGGCCATGGCCTCATCCAGGCCATCGACCACCCGCACGGACAGAATGGGGGCGAGATACTCGGTGTCCCAGTCGGCGTCAACGGCGGGCGTCATGGACGGCACCAGGCGCCGGCTCTGCTCGCAGCCCCGGACCTCGACCCCCAGTTCGTCGAAGCGGGCCTGCAGGCGCGGCAACAGCTCCGCGGCCACCCGCGTGTCCACCAGCAGTGTCTCGAGGGTGTTGCAGGTGCCGTAACGCTGGGACTTGGCATTCACCACCACCCGTTCGGCCATATCCAGATCCGCGGCGCCGTCCACGAAGCAATGGCAAATGCCGTCCAGGTGCTTGATCATGGGAACGGTGGCCTCACGCATAATGCGCTCGATCAGCCCCTTGCCGCCCCGGGGCACCAGCACGTCCACAAGATCGGACAGGGTGATCAGTGCACCCACGGCGGCCCGATCCGTGGTCTCCACCACCTGAACCGCCGTGCGGGGCAGCCCGACACTCTCGAGGCCCGTGGCAATGCAGGCCGCAATGGCCTGATTGGAGTGCTGCGCCTCGGATCCGCCCCGGAGAATGCAGGCATTGCCGGATTTCAGGCACAGTGCGGCCGCGTCGGCGGTCACATTGGGACGCGACTCGTAAATAATTCCGACCACGCCGAGGGGGACCCGCATGCGGCCGACGCGGATGCCCGACGGCATGGGGTTGAGGTTCTCGATGGCGCCCACCGGATCCGGCAGGGCCGCCACCTGCTCCAGGCCTGTCGCCATCGCCTCGATCCGCGACCCATCCAGGGCCAGTCGATCCAGCAGCGCCTCGTCAAGACCGTTTTCGCGGCCTGCGGCCAGATCGCGGGCATTGGCTTCCTGCAGTTGCGGAGCCGCCTGACGAATCGCTTCCGCCATGGCTTTCAGAGCCGCGCTGCGAATCCCGCTGTCGCTGGCCGCCAGCACCGATGCCGCGTCCCTGGCCTGACGCCCCAGGGCACGAACATATTCAGCGATATCATCTCCGGCGGCGGCTTCCCTTACCTGCATCTCAATGCTCTCCAGTCCTGTTAGTGAGGCGCGGAAATCCGCGCCATGTCGGTCGCCAATTCTATCAGTTCGTCCCACGGACGCCGTCGCTCCGCGCCCTTGAGCACCCGATCCACGGCGGCGGCCCGCGCCAGCAACGCTGGCCAGGCGTCATCCGGCGCAAAATGGGCCAGACGCTGCAGTCGACTCTGCCGGTTTTTCCAGACCCGATGCCGCCGCAGCACCGCCTGACTGTCGGCGCCACCGCCACCAGCAGCCTGGAGCTCCGCCAGTACCCGCAGATCACGGCTGAGCCCCCAGAGCACGAGAACCGGTTCCTCTCCCTCGGCCCGCAGTCGTCGAAGCACCCGCATCGTGCGGGACACGTCGCCTTCCAGAACCGCATCCGGGAGATCAAACACCGCAAAGCGTGCCCCGTCCGCGACGGCCTCCCGCACCCGGTCCGCACCCAACGGCTGATCGCCGCCGAGCAGCCGCAGTTTGTCGATCTCCTGGGCGACCGCCAGCAGGTTGCCCTCGTTACGCTCCGCCAGCACCGACACTGCATCGGCATCCAGGGCAAGCCCCCGCGACCGGGCGCGGCGGCTGATCCAGGTGCTGAGCTCCTGACGCTTCACCGGCCATGCATAACTCATGACGCCAGCCTGGGCCATCGCGCCGGCCCAGGCACTTTTCCGTTGTGCCGGCTCCAGCTTGCCGCAGATCAACACCAGCACCACGTCCGTCGGTGGTGCCGCCGCATAGTCCTTCAATGCCGCCGCGCCCTCCTTGCCGGGGCGTCCCCCTGGCAGGCGCACTTCCACCAGACGGCGCTGACTGAACAGCGACAGGCTCCGAGCAACGTCCTGTAGGCGCTTCCAGTCGAACTGACCATCGGCATGCAGCACTTCCCGTTCGTCAAAGCCCTGTTCCCTGACCTGTTGGCGCAGGTCATCCAGGGCTTCTTCCACCAGTAGCGGCTCCTCCCCGGCCAGCAGGTACACCGGATCCGGGCCCTTCGCCACACGGCTGGACAGCTGATCGATGCGCACCTCGGGCATGACGGCTCAGAGGCTCCGGGCCACTCGGCTCAACATCAGACGGATGGCATCATCCCGAAGATCCGCTGCCAGCGCGTCTTCCTCGGCCTCGCTGGCCTGCAGGTTGTCCGGATCCACCGGGTAAGCGCCCCGGGTGGTCACCGTCTGCAGGGGACCAGCGGTGGCTTCCGGTGGCGCTTCGCCGCCGGGGCGAACCCGGAATCGAAGCCGGTAGGTGACCTCGCGCTCGGTGGCAAACCCGCGGTCATCGGTGGCGACGGTTCGGCGGCTTCGGCTGGCGTCAGCGACTTCCACCACCAGCCGCGCCTGGGCGGCATCCGACACAACGCGAGCCCCCAGATTCGCGAGCTCGCTGCTGACCCGTTCCCCCAAACGACTGCCCGTGTCTCCGGTCACCTGCACCGGCACGTCGGCCAGGCCGCCACCAACGGTGCCTCGAAGCTGCCAACCACAGCCCGCCAACAGCACCACCAGCAGGCAGGCAACCAGTCGTTGCAGCGCCACCGGGCCGACCCGTGTCACTTGGCCACCACATTCACCAGGCGGCCGGGCACGACGATGACCCGCTGCACGGCCCCGTCACCCAGGAACCGCTGGACGTTTTCGTCCTCCAGCGCCGCTTCGCGGATGACCGCTTCCGCCGCGTCCGCCGCCACCCGAATACGGCTGCGCAGCTTGCCGTTGACCTGCACCACCAGATCCAGGGTTTCCCGGGCCAGCGCCGACTCATCAACCACCGGCCAGGGCTGGTCAACCGCCGCGCCGGCCTGCCCCAATGCCTGCCAGAGGGAGTGACTCAGGTGCGGCGTGATGGGCTGAAGGAGCAGCACGATTGCCTCCAGCGCCTCCTGACGCAGGCCGCGGGCGGCGTCGCCCTCGGTGTCATAGCGCCCCAGGGCGTTACACAGCTCCATGACCGCGGCAATGGCGGTGTTGAAGGTATACCGTCGACCCAGGTCATCGGTGACCTTGGCAATGGTTTCGTGCAGCTTGCGTCGCAGCTCGGCACCTGCCTCGTCCAGGGAGTCGCTGCGACCGGCCGGCACCGGCCCTGCCTGGACGTGATCCAGCACCAGGCCATACAGACGCCGCAGAAACCGCGACGCACCCTCGACGCCGCTGTCCTGCCATTCCAGCGCCTGATCCGGCGGCGCGGCAAACATGGTAAACAGCCGCACGGTGTCGGCGCCGAAGCGCTCAACCAGGGTCTCGGGATCCTCACCATTGTTCTTGGACTTGGACATGGTCGTCCAGCCGGTGCACACCAGTTCGACGCCATCGGCGCGGCGGGTCGCCCGAAGAATACGACCCTTGGCATCCCGCTGGATATCCACCTCGGACGGCGCCACCCAGACCCGGCCCTCGGTGTCACTGTCGAAGTAAAACGCCTCCGCGAGCACCATCCCCTGACAGAGCAGGTTGGTCGCCGGCTCGTCGCTGCTGACCAGCCCCTGATCCCGCATCAATTTGTGCCAGAAGCGGAAATACAGCAGGTGCATGACGGCATGCTCAATGCCGCCGATGTACTGATCCACCGGCAGCCAGTGATTGGCCCGCGGGTCGAGGATGTCGTCGGCGTCCGGAGAGCAGTAGCGGGCGTAGTACCAGGACGACTCGACAAACGTGTCGAAGGTGTCGGTCTCACGCTCCGCCTCGCCCCCACAGGTCGGGCAGGTCACCCGGCGCCAGTCCGGATCCGTTTTCAGCGGGGACTTGACGCCAGTGAAGCTGACTGACTCCGGCAGGGTGACGGGCAGGTCCGCTTCCGGCACCGGCACGGCCCCACAATCGGGACAATGAATCACCGGGATCGGACAGCCCCAGTATCGCTGCCGGGATACCCCCCAGTCCCGCAACCGGTAATTGGTGCGGCGTTCGCCGATTCCCCGGGCCTCGAGATGGTCGGCGATGGCATTGAAGGCCGTGGTGAAATCCAGGCCGCTGAATTCGCCGGCATCCACCGTGACCAGATTGTCCTTGGCCGCCCAGGGCTCTGCCTGCACATCAATGGCGGTGCCGTCCGCCGGCCCCACGGCCTGACGAATGGGCAGTCCATACCGGGTGGCGAATTCGTGGTCACGGGCGTCGTGAGCCGGCACCGCCATGATGGCGCCGGTGCCGTATCCCATCAGCACGAAGTTGGCGACCCACACGGGAATGCGTTCTCCGGACAGGGGGTTAATGGCCTCCACCCCCAGGGGCATGCCCTTCTTCTCGAGCTTTTCCAGCGCCTCTTCGGTCACCGCGCCACGACGGATCTCGTCCAGAAAAGCGGCCACGTCCGGGTCCCGCTCGCCGGCCGCCACGGCCAGCGGATGGTCCGCGGCCACGGCCATGTAGGTCGCACCGTAGAGCGTATCCGGGCGGGTGGTGTAAACCCGCAGTGGCTCGCCGCCCTCGGCCAGGGCAAAGTCCAGCTCGACGCCCTCGGAGCGACCAATCCAGTTGCGCTGCATGGTCTTGACCGCCTCGGGCCAGCCGGGCAGATCGTCCAGACCGTCCAGGAGTTCATCGGCATAGGCGGTAATGCGAACGAACCACTGGGGAATCTCCCGGCGCTCCACCAGCGCCCCGGATCGCCAGCCGCGGCCGTCCACCACCTGCTCGTTGGCCAGCACGGTCTGGTCCACCGGATCCCAGTTCACCACCGCCTTGGCCCGGTAAACCAGGCCCTCCCGGAGCAGGCGGGTAAACATGAGCTGCTCCCAGCGATAGTAGTCAGGCGAGCAGGTGGTGACTTCACGATCCCAGTCATAGCCATACCCCATGCGCTGAAGCTGTCGGCGCATGTGAGCGATGTTTTCGTAGGTCCACTTGGCCGGCGGCACGCCTCGCTTGATGGCCGCATTCTCGGCGGGCAGGCCGAACGCATCCCAGCCCATGGGCTGCAGGACATTACGCCCCTGCATGCGCTGAAAGCGACTGATTACGTCCCCGATGGTGTAATTGCGTACGTGCCCCATGTGCAGCCGCCCGCTCGGGTACGGCAGCATGGACAGGCAGTAATAAGTGGGCTGGTGAGGATCTTCGGTGACCCGGAAGGTGCCTTGGGCATCCCACCAGGATTGCGCGGCCTGCTCGATGTCAGTGGGGTTGTAGTGTGCTTCCATGGCGCCAGAGGATACCCCGGCGCCCTGTCCAATTGCACCCGGACCGGTCAGTCCGTGGATGGCCTGACCGTCCGCTCGAAGCGGCTGCCATGGCAGCGGGGGCACGGCGGAATGTGTCCCGCCCGACCGAAGTGCAGGCGCTCGCCACACTCCCGACACTCCAGTACCCCCGGCCCGGTAATCTCGCCGGTGTGATACCGGGAGGCAGCGGTGAGCTCGCGGTTGAATGCCTGCCATTCCAGTCGGGTCTGATCCGCCACCGAGGAAAACCGATCCCAGATCCAGTTTTCCACCAGCTGCAGATCCATGTACAGCCAGTCGCTGTAGGTCCCGCGGGCCTTTTCGACGTAGGCGGCGGCGTCCTCCAGGTCCCTCTGCAGCCACTGAGCCACGCGGTCCGCCTCGTCGCGGGTCAATTCGCCAAGCTCGACGCTGGTTTCTCGGGCCGTGTCCAGGGCCTCCCTGACACTGTTTCCCACCCGTTCGCCGGTGCTCTCGAGGCGGTCACGCAGCCGCTCGACCATGCGCTCGTAGCCATGGACCTCGCGTTGCCGCTTTTCTTCGTTATCGCTCATTGGTTGGCCCTCCGGCGTCGTATCTGTGCCCGGTCAGTGTAACGCTGACGGGCTAGACCTCGCGAAACAGTTGATACCGCCGCCGGGCAAACAGCCCCATGCCCAGCACCACCAACCCGGACACCCCGGCCATGGGCCAGTCCCGCCATCGCAGGTAGGGCGTCAGGCCCGTATGAGGCTGCACCTCACCCTCGAGGATCACCTGCTGGAACAGCGGGCCGCTGAGGGTGACCCGCCCTTGAGGATCAATCAGTGCCGAGACGCCGGTGTTGGTGGCCCGAACCAGCGGGCGGGCGGTTTCCAGCGCCCGCATTCGAGCCATCTCCAGATGCTGCCAGGGTGCGGTGGTGTCGCCAAACCAGGCGTCATTGCTGACGTTCAGCAAAATGGTCGCCTCGGGCAGCGAGTCCGCCACCAGCCGGCCAAAGGTGATTTCGTAGCAAATGCTCACACCAATGGCATGACCCGCAGCGTTCAGCGGTTCGGCGGAGACACCGGCACTGAAGTCGCCAAGGGGCGTGCCGACAAAATTCAGCAACCCCCCGGCCAGATCACGAAAGGGCACATACTCGCCAAAGGGCACCAGGTGGCGCTTGTAGTAGAACTGAGTCGTGTCGCCGGGAACGGCCACCGCATTGAATAATCCGTTGCCCACCGGATCCGCCGCGGGCGTTCCCAGCACCAGATCACTGCCCTCTGCGCGGGCGTCGGCGGCCAGGTCCTCCAGCCAGGGGCGGGCCTGGTGGTACACGGCCGGCACCGCCGTCTCCGGCCAGACGATCAGATCAGCGCCAAAGACATCCCGGGTGAGCGCCTCATACTCTGCCAGGATGGCGCCGCTTTCCGCCGGATCCCATTTTCGGGACTGGGGGATACTGCCCTGGATCATGGCAACGGTGAGCGGGTCGGCGGTGGGCTCGCTCCAGGGGCGATCCAGGCCGATCGCACCGCCCCCCAGCACCACCGCCATGCCCGTCGGCGCCAGCACCCGCAACGAGAGAGGGCGCCGCCCCCACCAGGCCAGCGCGCCGGCCAGCAACGCCACGGCCGCGCTCAGCCCGTACACCCCGAGGACCGGCGCGTAGGCCGCCAGCGGCGTATCCACTTGGGTGTAGCCCAGGCTGAGCCAGGTGGCACCGGTGAACAACCAGCTCCGCACCCACTCCACCAGGACCCAGGCGGCCGGGAATACCACCAGCAACGCCATCGCCCGGTAGTGACGGCCGGCCCACCAGCCCAGCAGCAGCGCGAGCATGGGAATCAGGGCAAACAGCGCCACCAACACGCCGATGGCGATCCCCGCTGCCAGTGGGCCGCCGCCATAGTTGGCGATGCTGTGATGAATCCAGTAAACGCCGAACCCGGCAAACCCCAGGCCAAACAGATAGCCCAGGAGCAGGACCCGCCCGGGACTCACTCGGGGTGGGGCCAGTAACGAAAAAATCAGTGCCAGCCCCACCACCGGCGCCCAGGCCTGGCTGAACGGCGCGAATCCCAGCGGCATGAGCAAACCGGCAAGCAGAGCCAGGGGTGGCCGTAGCAGCGTCATGAGCGCCGCTCTTCCCGCTCGGTCACGGGCGCCGCCTGTGGGGCGACCATCAGCAGATGCAGCCGGCGGCTGTCCGCCCGCAACACCTCAAAGCGCAGGCCCTGTACGGAGACGGTTTCGCCACGCCGGGGCATATGGCCGGCATAGTTGGCGATGAGGCCACCGATGGTGTCGAACTCTTCTTCATCCAGCGCCGTGCCAAAGTGCTCATTGAACAGGTCGATGGGGGTGAGCGCCTTCACCACGGTCCGGCCATCATCGCTGCGACTCAGGATCCAGGTGTCCTCGTCCAGATCGTGCTCGTCGTCGATTTCGCCGACGATCTGCTCGATCACATCCTCGATGGTGACAATGCCCGCCAGTCCGCCATATTCATCCACCACCACCGCCAGGTGGCTGCGGGATTCCTGAAACAGCTTGAGCAGCGCATCCAGGCGTTTACTTTCGGGGATGAAAAGCGCCGGGCGCAGCAACTCCCGCAACCGGAATTCCCGCTGCTGCTCGGGATTGAGGTAGGGCAAAAGATCCTTGGCGATCAGAATGCCAATGACATCATCCCGATTGTCGCCGGTGACCGGAAAGCGGGAATGACCACTCTCGACGATGGTGGGGAGCAGGTCCCAGACGGATTCCGAGCGGGGCAGGACCGACACCTGGGACCGGGGGATCATGATGTCCCGGGTCTGCAGATCCGCCACATGCAGGACGCCCTCGCACATGGACAGCGCATCCGCATCCATGACGTTCCGCTGATGCGCGCCCCGCAGGGCCTGCACCAACTCATCCCGATCCCTGGGCTCCTGGCCCCCTAATGCCTGACCGATCCGCCCCAGCCAGGTTCGCTGGCCGGGGCGACGACTCCCGGACTGATCCAATCCCATTCCGCTCTTTTGTGCCTCAGTTAACGACCTGACGGTCGATGGGTTAGCGCGCTGTGCCCCAGCGCCCTAACCGATCCAAACCGCCGATCCGAGGCTCTCAGTCATAGGGATCCGAAAAACCCAGCCCGGCCAGAACACGCCGCTCCTGTTCCTCCATCAGACCGGCTTCCACGCTAGTCTCATGATCGTGCCCAAGCAAGTGCAATACCCCATGCACGGTCAGATGGGCCCAATGGGCGGTCACGTCCTTATTCTGTTCCCCGGCCTCGCGAATGACCACCGGTGCGCAGATCACCAGGTCTCCCAGCAGGGGCAAATCAACCCCCGGGGGCAGATCAGCGGGGAAGGAAAGCACATTGGTGGGCTTGTCCCGGCCACGATACCGACGGTTGAGTCGGCGCCCCTCGTCCTCGTCCACCACGCGAATGCCCAGTTCGGCATGGCGCCCCTGCAGGGCCGCGGTGGCCCAGCGATGAAAATCCTGTGGGTCGGGCACGGCGGCCCTGCTAAGACACTCAAAGTCGATGTCAGCCATGGGGGTGCGGTGTCAGCGGCTTGCTGCTCCGTCCTCGCGCTGGTCATAAGCGCGAACGATCCGCTGGACCAGGTCATGACGGACCACGTCATGGGCATTGAAGAAGGTGAAACTGACGCCGTCGATGTCGTGCAGCACGTCCACCGCATCCCTCAGCCCAGAGGTCTTGCCGGCGGGCAGGTCGATCTGGGTGACATCCCCGGTCACCACCGCGGTTGAGCCAAATCCCAGGCGGGTCAGGAACATTTTCATTTGCTCGACAGTGGTGTTCTGCGCTTCATCCAGAATGATGAAGGCACCATTCAGCGTCCGGCCTCGCATGTAGGCCAGCGGAGCCACCTCGATGACGTTACGCTCGATGAGCTTGTTCACCCGCTCGAAGCCGAGCATTTCGAACAGCGCGTCATAAAGGGGCCGCAGATAGGGATCCACCTTCTGGGCCAGGTCGCCGGGCAGAAACCCCAGCCGCTCTCCGGCTTCCACCGCAGGGCGAACCAGCACCAGGCGCTGGACCCGCTCCTGCTGCAGCGCCTCCACCGCGCTGGCCACCGCCAGATAGGTCTTGCCAGTCCCTGCCGGGCCCACGCCGAAATTCAGGTCGCAGCCTCGAATCGCTGTCAGATAATTACGCTGGCTAGGACCCCGCCCGCGGATCATGCCCTTGCGCGTGTGAATCACCACTTCCCCGGAAGTATCAGAGGAGCGGGCGCCCTCGGTGTCAACTTCGGCTTCGGTGCTGCGCAACTGCAAGTGCACATTTTCGGCGCCGATGGTTTCCCGGGCAGTGCTTTCGTAGAGAGCGCGAATGACCTCGCCCGCCATACTGGCCGAGTCGTCCTCGCCGATGACCCGGAAGCGGTGCCCGCGATTTTCGATCTCGACACCCAGCTGACGCTCGACCTGCCGGAGGTTTTCATCAAACTGGCCACACAGGTTGGCCAGACGGTCGTTATCCGGGGGCGAGAGGGTGAAGTCGATGGCTTCGGGACGCGCGCTCAACCCGCCACACCAATGTCATCGACCTGAAGGTCCGGCTCCCGCGCGAGGTCGATACCGACCATTTCGCCACGCAGGGAATGCGCCAGCGCCTCGGTGATGCGAACGTTCACGAAGCGGCCGATCAACCGCCGATTGCCCGGGAAATTCACCACCCGGTTGTTTTCGGTGCGCCCCTTGATCTCGGCGGCGTCCTTTTTGGATACGCCATCCACCAGCACCGACTCCACGCGCCCCACCATGGCTTCACTGATGGCGGCCGCGTTGGCATCCAGGGTCTTCTGCAACCGCTGCAGGCGCGCTTTCTTGTCCTCCAGGGATGCCGCGTCCGGCAGCTGCGCAGCAGGGGTACCCGGTCGCTTCGAGTAAATAAAACTGAAGGACTGGTCGAAACCCACCTGCTCCACCAGATCCATGGTGGCTTCGAAGTCCTTGCGCATTTCGCCGGGGAAACCAATGATGAAATCCGACGACAGGGTGAGATCCGGGCGCGCCTCCCGCAGCCGGTTCACCAGGTCGAGGAAATACTCACGGGTGTGGTTGCGCTTCATGAGCGTGAGGATGTTGTCCGAGCCGCTCTGCACCGGCAGGTGCAGGTGCCCCACCAGTTCGGGGACCTCGGCGTAGGCGTCCACCAGGGACTGATTGAAATCCAGCGGATGAGAGGTGGTGAAGCGTATCCGCTCGATGCCATCGATGGCCGCAATGTAGTGGATAAGCAGCCCCAGATCCGCCCGCTCTCCCTCATCGGTGGGGCCGTCGTAACCATTGACGTTCTGGCCCAGCAGCGTGACTTCCCGCACCCCCTGCTCTGCCAGCTCCGCGCACTCGGCCAGCACATCCTCAAACGGCCGACTGATTTCTTCGCCCCGGGTGTAGGGCACCACGCAGAAGCTGCAGTACTTGCTGCAGCCTTCCATGATGGAGACGAAGGCCGTGGGGCCCTCTGCTCGTGGCTCGGGCAGGCGGTCGAATTTCTCGATCTCCGGGAAGCTGATGTCCACCACCGCGCGACCGCTGTCGCGGGCCTGTTTCACCATGTCCGGCAAGCGGTGCAGTGTCTGCGGCCCGAACACCATGTCCACAAAGGGAGCGCGCTCGACGATGGCGGCGCCTTCCTGACTGGCCACGCAACCGCCCACACCGATCAGCGTCCCCGGCCGGGCGGCCTTGAGTTCGCGCCAGCGGCCCAGCTCGGAGAACACCTTCTCCTGGGCCTTTTCGCGGATGGAGCAGGTGTTGAGCAGGATAACGTCGGCTTCTTCCGGCGTTTTGACCCGCTGATAGTCACCCTCGGCGGCAAGCACATCCACCATCTTGATGGAGTCGTACTCATTCATCTGGCAGCCGTGGGTTCGAACGTAAACCTTCTGTGTCATGGCTTGCAGAATACTAGGGCCGTACCCGCCGAACAATCGGCACCCGCCACTCGCTCAGCGGCCGTAGCGGTCCTCGAGACGGGTGATGTCATCCTCACCCAGATAGCTGCCGGACTGAACCTCTACCAGCTCCAGCGGGATATGCCCCGGATTCTCCAGGCGATGAATCTCGCCCAGCGGAATGTAAGTGGACTGATCCTCACCCAGCAGGAATACGTCTTCGCCCCGGGTAACCCGGGCGGTGCCCCGAACCACCACCCAATGTTCGGCCCGATGATGATGCATCTGAAGAGAGAGCTGACAGCCGGGTTTGACCACAATGCGCTTGACCTGGAACCGCTCGGCGCGGATCAGCCCCTCGTAACTCCCCCAGGGACGATGCACCTGCCGGTGCTCCACCGCCTCGTTACGCCGGTCATCCTGGAGCCGCTGCACGATGGCCTTGACGTCCTGAACCCGGTCACGGGGCGCCACCAGCACCGAATCCGCGGTCTCCACCACCACGCAGTCCTCCAGCCCGATGGCCGCCACCAGGCGGCTCTCGGCACGCAGGTAGCTGCCATGGCTGTCCTCCGCGACCACGTCGCCCAGTAACACGTTGCCGTCGGCATCCGGCGTGCCGGCCCCCATGAGGGTTTCCCAGGAGCCCAGGTCGGTCCAGCCGGCATCCAGCGGCACCACGGCGGCATTGCGGGTGGCTTCCATGACCGCAAAATCGATGGAGTCACTGGGGCATTGCCGAAAGCCCTCATCGGCCAGGCGGACAAAATCCAGATCCTGCCCGGCGCCGTCCAGGGCGGCCCGGGCACCCTCCAGGATCGCCGGCGCGTGGACCTCGAGTTCTTCCAGAAACTGCGCCGCCCGCATGACAAACATGCCAGCGTTCCAATAGAAACCGCCGTGTTCCAGGAATGCCTCGGCGCGCTCCGCCTCCGGTTTCTCGACGAACCGTGCCACTCGGTAAACCGGGCCCCCCTCACCAAGGGCTGTCCCCGCTTCGATGTAGCCGTAGCCGGTTTCCGGCCGGTCGGGCACCACCCCGAAAGTCACCAGCCAGCCCGCCTGCGCTGCCTGGACCGCTGTTTCCAGTGCCGCCCGGAGCCGCGCGGGCGCATCGACCAGGTGGTCCGCCGGGAACACCGCCAGTACCGCCTCCGGCTCGTCCCGGACCGCCTGCAGCGCCGCCACAGCCACAGCGGGGGCGGTGTTGCGTCCCACCGGTTCCAGCAGGATCCGCGCCGGACCCAACGGGTTGTCTCGGAGCTGTTCGGCCACCAGAAAACGATGATCCTGATTGCAGACCACCAGGGGGGCGGCGAGCCGGATGTCGCCGGCGAGCCGGTCCAGGGTCTGCTGCACCAGGGTTCGCCCGGTGGCCGCAACGTCCAGAAACTGCTTGGGGTAAGCCTCCCGGGACAGGGGCCAGAGCCGCGACCCCACGCCGCCGGAGAGGATCACGGGAATGACCGGTGGGTGTTCCGTCGACCGGCTCATGCTCCGTCGCCCTGCTGGACCGGCGCCACCGACGGACGGCCGATGGCGTAATAATGAAAGCCGAGCCCGGCCAGGTATTCCGGATCGAAGAGATTTCGGCCATCAAAGATCACCGGTTCCGACAGCCGGTCGGCGATACCCCGGAAGTCGGGGCTGCGAAAGAGGTTCCACTCGGTCATGATCACCAGCGCATCGGCGTTCTCCAGAGCCGCCTCCGGACTGTCGCACAGCACCAGGTCGTCGCGGTCGCCATAGATCCCGCGGGTTTCTTCCATCGCCTTGGGATCGAAGGCCTGGACCACCGCTCCGGCTTCCCAGAGCGATTCCATCAGCCGCCGGCTGGCGGCCTCCCGCATGTCGTCGGTATTGGGCTTGAAAGCCAGCCCCCAGATCGCAAACCGCCGGCCACTGATCCGGCCCTGGAAGTGCTCGCGAATGCGCTGAAACACATAATGTTTCTGGCGGTCGTTGACCTCTTCCACCGCCTGCAGCAGTTGCGGGACGTAATCCACGTCATGGGCGGTCCGGGCCAGGGCCTGCACGTCCTTGGGGAAGCAGGAGCCGCCATAGCCGGCGCCCGGGTAAATGAAGTGATAACCGATCCGGGGGTCCGATCCGATACCGATTCGGACTCGCTCGATGTCCGCGCCGACGCGATCGGCGATATTGGCCAGTTCGTTCATGAAACTGATCTTGGTGGCCAGCATGGCGTTGGCGGCATATTTGGTGAGCTCCGCCGAGCGCACATCCATGCTGATCAGTCGATCGCGATTGCGGTTGAAGGGCGCATAAAGGGCATGCAGCTGCTCCAGGGCGTGTTCATCGTCGCTGCCGACAATGACCCGCTCGGGCTTCATGAAATCTTCCACCGCGGCGCCTTCCTTCAGGAACTCCGGATTGGACACCACGGCATAGTCGAAGGCTACGCCCCGCTCGGCGAGAACCCGGTCAACGGTCTCACGCACCCGGTCCGCCGTGCCCACCGGCACCGTGGATTTGTCGATAATGACCCGGTAGCCATCCATGTGCTCGGCGATGGTGGCGGCCACGGTGACCACATGACGCAGATCCGCCGAACCGTCCTCGTCCGGCGGCGTGCCCACTGCAATGAACTGAAACTCCCCGTGCCGGACCCCCAGAGCGGCATCGTCGGTGAACCGCAGCCGCCCCGCCTCGCGATTGCGCTTGACCATGGTCTCGAGGCCCGGTTCGTAAATGGGGATTTCGCCCCGGTTGAGGCGCTGGATCTTGCCGTCATCGACATCGACGCAGACCACGTCGTTGCCCACTTCCGCAAAACACGCGCCGGTAACCAGCCCGACGTAACCGGTGCCGAAAATGGTGACCCGCATTGTCCCTCCCTGGTGCCGTCAGTCGGCGGTAATGGCCGCTTCCAGTGCGACTTTCATCATGTCCTGAAAGCTGTTCTGGCGCTCATCGGCGCTGGTGGATGCCCCGGTGATGACGTGATCGCTGACCGTGAGGATGCTCACGGCCCGCTTGCCGGCCTCCGCGGCAGCCCCGTAAAGCCCCGCAGCCTCCATCTCCACCGCCAGAATGCCGTGGGCTTTCATTTTCTCAAAGAAATCCGGCCGGGGGTTGTAGAAAAGCTCCGACGAGAAAACATTGCCGACCCGATGGGGCAGATTGGCGCTCCGCGCGGCACCCACGGTGGCTTCCAGCAGACCATAGTCAGCGATGGCGGCGAAGTCACAACCGCCGAAACGGGTGCGGTTGACGCTGGAGTCCGTGGACGCCCCCATGGCGATAATCACGTCCCGCACTTCCACATCCGGCAGCACCCCGCCGCAGGTGCCAACCCGAATGATCTTCTCAACCCGGTATTCGTTGAATAGCTCAAAGGCGTAAATGGACATGGACGGAATACCCATGCCCGAGCCCATCACGGACACCGGTTGCCCCCGATAATGCCCGGTATAGCCCAGCATGTTCCGGGTGGCGGTGACCTCGCGGGCGTCCTCCAGATACTGCTCCGCGATGACTCTGGCCCGCAGCGGGTCGCCCGGCATGAGGACGGTCTCGGCAAAATCACCGGGTTCGGCGCTAATGTGCGGCGTGGCCATGGATACTCTCCTTGTCCCGAGAAAACAGTGAATCAGCCGCGAACTTTACTGCCCGGGCCCCGCCATGACCAGCCGCGGAACACGTGCAACCGCCGACCGGGCCATGCAGAATGCGGTTTCATTAACCGCGGAGCGGCCATGAACGCCAACAATGCCCTTGCCCTGTTCGATCTGGACGGGACGCTGACCCGGCGGGACACCCTCAGCGACCTGCTGGTGCGGCAGTTCGGCCTCATGCGCTGCATCGCGGCCGGGATTCGGCTGTCCCCTGCCCTGCTGGGGGTGCTGGTGGGCGCCGTTCACCGGGACGTGGCCAAGGTTCAGGTCCTGACCCACTTTTTCGGGGGCATGCCCGAGACGGAGTTCGAGGCCATGGGCCGCCATTACGCCCTCAACCACCTGGAAAAACTGCTCCGTCCCCAGGCCAGGGAACGACTGGACTGGCATCGTGCCGAAGGCCATCGAGTCATTGTCATTTCCGCCTCGGCGGTGGACTGGATCCGGCCATGGACCGATGCGCAGGGTATTGAAGTGCTGGCGACGGAGATGGAGCGGCGCGACGGAATGATCACCGGGCAACTGGAAGGACCGAACTGTCGGTGCGAAGAAAAGATCAGACGGTTGAGAATACGGCTCGATCCGGATGACTATCATCCGGTCTATGCCTACGGCGATACGGAAGGAGACACTGCCATGCTGGCCATTGCCGACTATCCGGTCTATCGAGGGCTGCGCTGACATGGATGCCAGGAGTATTCCCGCACTCATTCGGGCCGGGGGAGAAACGACAGAGCGCCCCGCGCTGGTGGCTTACACGCCGGATGGGCCGCGCGAGGTCAGTCATGAGCAGCTGCAGGCCGGTATAGAGCGGCGCGCGAAGGCATTGTTGGCCGAGGGACTGGAGCCCGGTGGCCGGGTGATGATTTTCGCCGCCAACAGTCCCGAGTGGGTGGAAACCGCCCTGGCCACCCTGACCGCCGGCGGCACCGTGGTGCCGGTGGACGCCCAGATGGGCGAGAGGGATCTGGCCCACGTGATCAGCGATGCCGGTCCCTGGCGTATCTTCACCAGCGACGACCTGCGGCGCCGCTTGCCGAATGCCGTGGCCACCGAAAGAATTCATATCCTGAAACCGGACGAAACCTCCGAGGCATCCCCCGCCAGCGAGGATGCGCCGGATCCGGAGTCGAGGGCCCCGACGCCCGATACCATCGCCGCCATCTTCTACACCTCCGGCACCACCGGCCCCCCCAAGGGCGTACCGCTCACCCACGCCAACATCACCACCAACGTCAGCGCTCTGCTGGACGAGGGCATTGCCCACAACGGGGATCGGGTGCTGGTCCCTCTGCCCCTGCATCACGTTTACCCGTTCAGCATTGGTCTGATCACGACCCTTAGCATTGGCGCCACCATGGTGCTGCCCCAATCCCTGGTCGGGCCACGCATCGCCGAAGCATTGCGGGACAGCGAGGCCACGATTCTTCTGGGGGTGCCACGGCTTTACTCAGCACTCTGGAGCCGCCTGGAAGCCCGCCTCACCGCCGGCCGCCGGTGGCGGCAGAAAATCCTCAACGGCGTGATGGGCGCCTGCACGTTTCTACAGCGGCGTCTTGGGGTGAATGCCGGGCGAGTCATTTTCCGACCGGTCATGAAACGCCTGGCGCCGTCACTGCGCCTGGCCGTCAGCGGCGGTGCGGCGCTGGATGCCCAACTGGGCGAGCGGCTGCAGGCGCTTGGCTGGACGGTGGCCACCGGTTACGGACTGACCGAGACCTCGCCGATACTGACCATCAACGCCCCCCGGGACGCCCGCCTCGATACCGCCGGCCGACCGCTGCCCGGGGTTGAGGTCAGCATTTCCAATGGCGAAGTGGTGGCCCGGGGGCCCAATGTCTTCGACGGTTACCTGAACGAAGCCGAGCCCCGCCACGAAGTCATTGACGAACAGGGCTGGTATCACACGGGCGACTCCGGGGAATTCGACGAAGACGGCTATTTGCGTCTTTCCGGGCGGATTTCCTCCACCATTGTGCTGCCCGGTGGCGAAAACATTGACCCGGAGCGCATCGAAGGCGCTCTCAGTGAACAGCCGGCCGTGCGCGAAGCAGGCGTCCTGGAGGTGGATGGCCGGCTGGCGGCGGTGCTGGTGCCTGAGCCCGGTGATGCCGAGGAAACTGAGGAAGCCCGGGACGAGCGCCTGGATGAGGCCGTCGGGGAGGCGATGAGCCACCTCCCCGGGCACCATGCCATCGGCGATGTCCAGGTCAGCCCGGACCCGTTGCCGCGAACCCGACTTGGCAAACTGCGGCGCCACCGCCTGGAGGAGCTTTATGAGCAGCTGCAGTCCGGTGAAAAAGTCGCCGAGCAGGCGCCCATGGACCCGGAAGACATGGCGCCGGAGGACCAGTCATTGCTGGCGGATCCGGTGGCCGCGGCCACCTGGGATTTCCTCGCGGAGCGATTTGCCAACGAAAGACTGACTCCGGACAGCCGACTGCACCGGGACCTGGGACTGGACTCCCTCAGCTGGGTGGACCTGGGGATGGCGCTCCGGGAGCGCGCCGGCATCGAGCTGGGAGATGACGCCATCGGTCGTGTTGAGACCGTCCGCGATCTGTTGCAGGAAGCCATTCAGGCGGATCAACCGGACGGTGAAGCCGACGCCGGCGGATCCCTGATCGATGCCCTGCAGGCGCCTGAGTCTCTGCTGGACGATGAGGACCGCCGGCTGCTGGCGCCGCGGGGCCCGGTCCGCCATGCGACCGCCCGCCTGGCACTGGGGATCTGCAACCTGCTCAACCGCTTCGTGGTCCGCGTGGAAGTGGAAGGCGAATGGCCAGCTACGGGCTCCTACCTGATCACCGCCCGCCACATCAGCGCCTACGACCCCATTGCCCTGATCGGGTCCATGAGCCGTGATCGCATCGACCCGCTGTTCTGGGCCGGCTGGACTGGAATGATGTTTTCCTCACCGCCGCGGCGCTGGTTCAGCCACACGGCCAGAGTGCTGCCCATTGACGCCGGCGCCGCGCCCCGGCGCAGCCTTGCGCTGGCCGCAGCCTGCCTGGATCGAGGCCATCCGTTGATCTGGTTTCCGGAAGGTCAGCGGGGCAGCGGGGAGGGGCTGGAACCTCTGCGGCCCGGGATCGGGCTGCTGCTGGAGGCCCATCCGGTGCCGGTGGTGCCGGTCTGGATCGAAGGCACCGATGAGGTGTTGCCCATCGGGCGGTTCATCCCCCGCCGTGGCCGGGTGCGGGTGCGCATCGGCGAACCGCTGTCATCGGAGTCATATGGAACGGATCGCCGCCGCATCCTCGATCAGGTCGAGACCGAAATGCGGCGGCTGGGCGAAGAGGAGAAGGACGAGTCCTGAGCGGACCTCAGAACGGGATGTCGTCGTCGAAATCATCCGCTGGCGCGGTCTCGCCGGATGACTCTGACGCCGCCGGCGGTTGCTCGCGTCGAGCGCTGCCGCCACGATCACCGCCACCCATGCCGCCAGGGCCGTCCAGCATCTGCATGTCATTCACCACCACCTCGGTGGTGAAGCGATCCTGGCCATCTTGGCCTTGCCATTTGCGGGTCTGGAGGCGTCCCTCGACGTACACCTTGGAGCCTTTTTTCAGATACTCGCCGGCAATTTCCGCCAGCCGGCTGAAAAACACCAGCCGATGCCATTCGGTGCGCTCCTGCTGCTCACCGGTCTGGCGATCTTTCCACTGATCGGTGGTCGCCAGCCGCGCGTTGGTCACCGCACTGCCGGACGCGGCATAGCGCACTTCGGGATCCGCGCCGAGATTGCCCACCAGAATGACTTTGTTTACGCCCCTTGCCATGGAAGCCTCCGTTGTCAGGTTGCCTGGCAGCCAATCACTGCCTTCGATGTGGTGATCACTGTACCCCTTCTGTCCCGACAGCAGAAACGTCACCCGACCAGAGGTCAGTCAAGGGCGATGAAACCCCGGCTTTCCAGCTTGAGCAGCACCTGCTGGGCGGCCTCTTCCGGCGTACAGTCCGTGGTGTCAATGGTGAGTCCCGGGGCCTCCGGCACCTCGTAGGGGTCATCAATGCCGGTAAACCCGCTGATCTGCCCCGCCCGGGCCTTGGCGTAAAGCCCTTTGCGATCCCGGCGCTCGCACTCCTCCAGGGGCGTCGCCACGTGGATCTCGATAAAGCCGCCATTGGCGCTCTCCACCATATCCCGAACCTGGCGACGGGTACGGCGATAGGGCGCGATGGGCGCACAAATGGCCACACCGCCATTGCGAGTGATCTCGGCGGCGACAAAACCAATGCGCTGGATGTTCAGATCCCGGTGCTCCCGGGAGAAGCCCAGCTCGCTGGACAGGTGCTTACGCACCAGATCGCCGTCCAGCAGGGTCACCGGCCGCCCACCCCGCTCCAGCAGTTTGACCATGACAGCATTGGCGATGGTGGATTTGCCGGATCCCGACAAACCGGTGAAGAACAGCGTAACCCCCTGCCGGGCTCGAGGCGGGAAGGTATTGCGCAACTCGGCGACCACTTCGGGATACCCGAACCAGTCGGGAATCTCCAGGCCTTCACGCATGCGCCGCCGGAACTCCGTCCCGGAGATGTTCATCACGGTTTCCCGGGTCTCATCCACTTCGTCGATGGGGGCGTATTCGGCGCGCTCCTCCACATAGACCATCATCCGGAACGGCACCATGCGGATGCCGATTTCATCGCCGTAACGCTCCACCAGCTCCTGCGCCTCGTAGGGGCCGTAAATGTCTTCACCATCACTGCCCTTGCCGGGGCCCGCATGATCTCGGCCGACGATGAAGTGCGTGCAGCCGTAATTGCGGCGGATGATGGCATGCCACAGGGCCTCCCGGGGGCCGCCCATCCGCATGGCGAGGGGCAGCAGCGACAGGGCCGTGGTCTGTTCCGGGTATTTCTTGAGCACATGCTCGTAACAGCGCACCCGGGAGTAGTGATCCACATCGCCCGGCTTGGTCATGCCGACCACCGGATGGATCAACAGATTGGCCTCGGCCTGCCGAGCGGCCAGAAAAGTCAGCTCCACGTGGGCCCGATGCATGGGATTGCGGGTCTGAAACGCCACCACCCGCCGCCAGCCACTGCGCTGGAATCGCTCACGCAGTTCCGCCGGGGTCATTCGCAGATGGGGAAAGTCATAGTGAGCGGGGAGATCCAGCACCTCAATCGGCCCGCCCAGGTAGACCGGATGACTCTGCTCCTTGAGATAGGCCACACCGGGATGCGCCGGGTCGTCAGTGCCAAAAACCGCCCGCGCCTCGGCGTCGAAATCCGGGCGCCAATGATCGGTCACGTGCAGGATCGCCAGCACCACGCCCTCCGGGTCGCGAAGGGCGACGTGGTCACCCACGGCAATCCCCTCGGCAAAGCGCTCGGAAACATCCAGCGTCACCGGCATGGGCCAGAGAGTGCCATCTTCAAGGCGCATGTCAGCCAGCACTCGCTGGTAGTCAGCCTGGCCAAGAAACCCGTCCAGGGGAGAGAACCCCCCCACCGCCAGCAGCTCGAGATCACAAAGCTGGCGCGCCGTCAGGTCCCAACTGGGATATTCCACGGCGGCCTGGCGGGCGGCCTGAGCCGCCTCCGCGGCCAGTCGCAGATCTTTCAACGCCCCGCCGTGGGGTGGAATCAGCTGAGTCATGAAGCCTCCATGGACACCGATTGGTCATCCGTTGATACCGGCGCCCTTAATCCAAGCGCCACCAATAGCCAGAGCGCCGCTGCCGCGGCGCAGAAAAGGAAAACACCCTGAACCCCGAACCCCCCATACACCAGGCCGCCCAAGGTCCCCCCCAGAAATGCTCCGAGAAACTGGGCCGTGGAATAAACTCCCAGCGCCGTGCCCCGAAAGCCTTCCGGTGAGAAGCGGGTCAACAGCGACGGCAGGCTCGCCTCCAGCGTGTTGAAGCCGACAAAGAACAGCCAGAGCGCGCCCAGGACGATGATCAGTGAATCGGTGAAGCCGGCCATCAACAGCTGCGCACCAATCAACAGCGCCGCCACCCCCGCCAGCAGCCGGTGCAGGATCCGGCGACGCTCGCCGACCGCCAGAATCACCGCCATGCCGGCCACCGAGAGCACCAGCACCGGCACATAAACCATCCAGTGATCCGTCCGAAGCACTCCCAGACGCGATTCAAGCACCACGGGCAGAACCACGAAGCTGGCGGTGAGCACCAGGTGCAACAACAGCACCCCCAGATCCAGCCGCAGCAGATCCGGGTGACGAAGCACCACCGGCAACCCTCCGGCCCGGGCGTTCACCTCCGGCCGGAAGGTCGCTTCGCCGCCGGCGGGAACCAGGAGGAAAAGCAGCGCCATGGCCACCAGCGCGAACACGGCGGTGGCCCAGAACACGCCAGCCAGACCCGTGCCCGCCGCAATGGCCGGTCCCAGCACCAGCGCCACCATGAAGGCCGCACCCACGCTAATGCCGATCAATGCCATGGCCTTGGTGCGCTGGGTGTCCCGGGTGAGGTCCGCCGCCAGCGCCATCACCGCCGCGGCGATCGCGCCGCCGCCTTGCAGGATGCGACCGAGAATCACGCCGTAAATGGTGTCCGCCTGAGCCGCTACCACACTGCCGAGGGCAAAGATCAACAGACCGGCCACGATCACGGGCCGCCGACCCAGGCGATCGGAGAGCATGCCGAAGGGAATCTGCAACAGCGCCTGGGTCAAACCAT
This sequence comes from Spiribacter sp. 2438, assembly GCF_009676705.1. GTDB lineage: Bacteria > Pseudomonadota > Gammaproteobacteria > Nitrococcales > Nitrococcaceae > Spiribacter. The sequence continues at coordinate 1,654,634 of NZ_CP046046.1, forward strand.
AGGCGCCAATGGCGAGGCCGATCAGAGCCGGAGTGGCCCCGGTCAATTCATCCCCGTAGAGGGCGAACACCGGCAGGATCAGGAACAGACCCAGCATGCGCAGGCCGAAGATCACCGCCAGCCCCGCCGTGGCGCGCCGCTCGGTGGTGTTCATTGGCCCGGCACCGGATCCTTTGCTGGCGTGCACGGCAGTTCCTGTGGGTCAGTGGTTGCGCAAGGGCGGTATACTAGCAAATCGTATGAACGCCATAGTCATTGCGGGCGCGCGCACCCACAACCTGCGCGATCTTCACCTCTCCCTGCCCCGCGGCCGCCTGATCGTCATCACCGGTCCCTCCGGCTCGGGGAAGTCGTCGCTCGCCTTCGACACCCTCTACGCCGAGGGGCAGCGCCGCTATGTCGAATCCCTGTCCGCCTACGCCCGTCAGTTCCTGTCCATGATGGACAAGCCGGACGTGGACCGCATTGAAGGATTGTCACCGGCGATTGCCATTGAGCAGCGCGCCACTTCGCACAACCCGCGGTCCACCGTCGGCACCGTCACGGAAATACATGACTACCTGCGGCTGCTGTTTGCCCGCGCGGGAACCCCCCATTGCCCGGATCACGGCCACACACTGAACGCCCAGAGCATCAGCGAAATGGTGGACCATATCCTTGCCCTTCCGGAGGGTGAGCGGGTCATGCTGCTGGCGCCCCTGGTCCGGGGCCGTCGCGGCGAGCATCGCGACGTGATCGCCGATCTTCGCCGGCAGGGCTTCGTGCGGGTCCGGGTGGACGGACAGGTGATGGAGCTTGATGAGGTCCCGGCGCTGGACTCCCAGCGAGCTCACGATATTGACGCCGTGGTGGACCGCTTTCGAATCCGGCCGGATCTGGCCACGCGCCTGGCGGACTCCCTGGAAACCTGCCTCTCCCTCGGCAACGACATCGCCCGACTGAGCTTCATGGATGAGCCTGACCGCGAGGACCGGGTCTTCTCGGCCCGCTATGCCTGTCCCGAATGCGGTTTCTCGCTGAGCGAACTGGAGCCCCGTGGCTTTTCCTTCAATAACCCGCGGGGAGCCTGCCCCACTTGCGATGGCCTGGGCGTGGAGCAGTTCATCGATCCCGCCCGGGTGGTGGTTCAGCCCAGTCTCTCGCTGGCCGCGGGCGCGGTGCGCGGCTGGGATCGGCGCAATGCCTATTATGGTCAGATCATCCAGGATCTGGCCCGTCATTATCAGTTCGACGTGGAGACACCCTGGCAGGACCTCCCTGAGTCCATTCGTGAGGTCGTCCTCTACGGCAGCGGTGACGAGGCGATTGCATTCCGCTATGCCGGAGCCCGGCAGGGCACTGCAGAGGCGCGACATCACCCCTTCGAGGGAGTGATCAACAACATGAGCCGGCGTTATCGGGAGACGGATTCGGCGGCGGTACGTGATGAGCTGGCCCGCTTCCTGACCCGCCGCACCTGCCCCGACTGCCAGGGGAGCCGCCTGAACGCCGCCGCCCGGCATGTGGAAGTGGCCGGATGGAACCTGCCGGCCATCAACCGCCTGTCAATTGGCGAGGCGGCGGAAGTCCTGACCGCCCTGCCGCTGGAGGGCGCCCGTGCCACCATCGCCGAGGGCATCGTCCACGAAATCGGTCAGCGGCTGACATTTCTGGTGAATGTGGGCCTCGATTACCTGTCTCTTGAGCGCAGCGCCGATACCCTGTCCGGGGGCGAAGCCCAGCGCATCCGGCTGGCCAGCCAGATTGGTGCCGGGCTGGTGGGCGTCATGTATGTGCTCGACGAGCCGTCCATCGGGCTCCATCAGCGGGATAATGAGCGATTGCTGTCGACGCTGCGGCATTTGCGCGATCTGGACAATACCGTGATCGTGGTCGAACACGACGAGGAGGCCATGCGGGCCGCCGACCACCTGGTGGACATGGGGCCCGGCGCCGGCGTCGAGGGCGGTGCCGTCATCGCCAGTGGCACGGCCGAGGCGGTGATGGCCAACCCGGCGTCGGTGACCGGCGACTATCTGGCGGGCCGACGATCCATCCCGGTCCCCGAAAACCGCCAGCCGGCCATTGAGGGACGCGGCATTCGGATTCGTGGCGCGCGGGGGCACAACCTGCAGACGGTGGATGTGAATTTCCCGGCGGGTCTGATGATCGGTGTCACCGGCGTTTCGGGTTCAGGCAAATCAACGCTGGTAAATGCCACACTCTATCCCGCAGCGGCTTCGGCGCTGAACGGCGCCGATCTGACCCCGGAGGACTGCGAGGCCGTGGAAGGCCTCGAGCATTTCGACAAAGTGGTGGAAATCGACCAAAGCCCTATTGGCCGGACGCCGCGATCCAACCCGGCCACCTATACCGGCGTTTTTACGCCCATTCGGGAGTTGTTTGCCGGCACACCGGAAGCCCGATCACGGGGCTATGGTCCCGGGCGGTTCAGCTTCAATGTTCGCGGGGGACGCTGTGAGGCCTGCCAGGGCGAAGGCGTCCTGCGGGTCGAGATGCACTTTCTCCCGGATGTCTACGTGCCCTGCGACGTCTGTGAAGGCGCCCGCTACAACCGCGAGACGCTACAGATCCGCTACCGTGGCTACACCATCGCCGATGTGCTCGGCATGAGTGTCAGCCAGGCCCGTGAGGTGTTCGCCAGTATCCCGCCGCTTGCCCGCAAGCTGCAGACCCTGGAGGACGTGGGGCTGGGTTATGTGCGGCTGGGGCAGAACGCCGTGACCCTGTCCGGTGGTGAGGCCCAGCGGGTGAAGCTGGCCCGGGAGCTGTCCCGGCGCAGCACCGGACGAACACTCTACATTCTGGACGAGCCCACCACTGGCCTGCATTTCCAGGACATCGCCCGACTGTTGGAGGTGCTCCACCGCCTGCGTGACGAGGGCAATACCCTGGTGGTCATCGAGCACAACCTGGACGTGATCAAGACCTGCGACTGGCTGATCGACATGGGACCGGAGGGTGGAGCCGGTGGCGGCGAAGTCGTGGCCACCGGCACGCCGGAAGCCGTTGCAGCGGACCCGGGCTCTCACACGGGTCGCTACCTCAAGCCGCTGCTGGAGAAAAATCCGCCCTGATCAGGGCAGCAAGTGGGCGACCGCGTCCCGCTCTTCGACAAGCTCCTGCTCCGTAGCACTCATGCGCTCGCGGGAGAAGTCATCGATGTCCAGGCCCTGGACGATCTCGTACCGGCCTTCAGCGCAACGCACCGGGAAGGAGTAGATAATCCCCTCGGTGATGCCATAGCTGCCGTCTGACGGAATAGCCATGCTCACCCAGTCGTCAGCCGGCGTTCCCAGCGTCCAGTCCCGCATGTGGTCAATGGCGGCACTGGCGGCAGACGCTGCACTGGACTGCCCACGGGCCTTGATGATGGCCGCGCCCCGCTGCTGAACCGTCGGGATAAAGCTTTCTTCGAGCCACCCCTGGTCCACCAGACTGGAAGCCGCCTGACCGCCGACACTGGCGTGGCTGATATCCGGATACTGAGTGGCCGAGTGATTGCCCCATACTGTGAGCTGGCGGATATCGGTGACGTGGCTGCTGGTACGGTTGGCTAGCTGCGCCAGCGCCCGATTGTGATCCAGGCGGGTCATCGCGGTGAAGCAGCGGGGATCGAGATCCGGCGCATTACGCTGGGCAATGAGTGCGTTGGTATTGGCCGGGTTGCCAACCGCCAGCACCCGAACATCGCGACTGGCCACGTTGTTCATGGCTTTGCCCTGAACCGAGAAAATCGCCGCATTGGCCTCGAGAAGGTCCTTGCGCTCCATGCCTGGTCCGCGCGGCTTGGCGCCGACCAGCAGGATGTAGTCGGCATCCCGAAATGCCTCTTCCGCCTGGTCGGTGGCGGCCATGCCCGCCACCAGCGGGAAAGCACAGTCGTCCAGCTCCATCATCACGCCCTGGACGGCGTCCATGGCCGGGGGAACTTCGAGCAGCTGCAGAATGACGGGCTGATCCGGTCCGAGCATGTCCCCCGAAGCAATCCGGAACAACAGGCTATAACCGATCTGACCGGCCGCTCCCGTGACGGCCACGCGTACTGGTGCTTTCATGCAGTCCCCCCTTTACTGGGTTCAGGAAGCCTGTGCGACCTCTTCGGTCTCTGGCTCTTCTTCTTCGGTCTCTTCAACCACCGGCCGGTCCACCAGTTCGACAAAGGCCATGGGGGCATTGTCGCCGGCGCGGAAACCCGCCTTCAGGACTCGCAGATAACCCCCGGGGCGCGCCTGATAGCGAGGACCCAGCTCCTCAAAGAGCTTGGTGACCACCGCCTTGTCCCTAAGTCGGGCAAAGGCGAGGCGTCGATTGGCCACGGTGTCCTTGCCAGCCAGCGTGATCAGAGGCTCCGCCACACGCCGCAGCTCCTTGGCCTTGGGCAGTGTGGTTCGAATGGCCTCGTGCTCGAACAGCGACGCCGCCATGTTGCGAAACATGGCCTGGCGATGGGAGCTGTTGCGATTGAGTTTTCTACCCGATTTGCGATGACGCATTGATCCGTTCCCCTAACCGGTCGCCAGACCACGGTCCTCGAGGCTGGCCGGCGGCCAGTTCTCGAGGCGCATGCCCAGCTGAAGCCCGTTCTGTGCCAGGACTTCCTTGATTTCATTGAGCGATTTCTTGCCGAGGTTGGGCGTCTTGAGAAGCTCCACCTCGGTCTGCTGAACCAGGTCACCCACGTAGTGGATGTTCTCGGCCTTCAGGCAGTTGGCCGAGCGCACGGTCAGCTCCAGATCATCGATGGGCCGCATCAGCACCGGATCCACCTCAGGCTCACGCCGGGTGGGCTCCAGTTCGCCCTCGCCGCCTTCGAGATCCACGAACACCGACAGCTGGTCGCGAAGCACGCCGGCGGCGAGACGGATGGCCTCCTCGGGCTCGATCACGCCGCTGGTCTCGATGTCCATAACGAGCTTGTCGAGGTCGGTGCGCTGTTCAACACGGGCGCTCTCGACGTTGTAGGCCACCCGACGCACCGGGCTGTAGGTGGCGTCCAGCGCCAGACGCCCAATGGTGCGCTCCTCTTCAGGATTACGGGCGTTGGCCGGCTCGTAACCACGGCCGCTGGACACCGTGATGGACATGCTGATCTCACCCGCCTTGGTGAGATTGCAAATCACCAGTTCCGGGTTCTTGACTTCGATGTTCTGCTCGGCGGCGATGTCTCCCGCGGTCACCACGCCCGGCCCCTTCTTGTGGAGCCGGAGGGTGGCCTCGTCGCGACCCACCAGGCGCACGGCCAGATTCTTGAGGTTCAGCAGCACGTCGACAACGTCTTCCTGAACGCCCTCGATGGCGGTGTACTCGTGAAGCACGCCGTCAATTTCGACCTCGGTGACCGCAAAGCCGGGCATGGACGACAGCAGAACCCGCCGCAGCGCGTTGCCAAGGGTGTGGCCGAAGCCCCGCTCCAGCGGCTCGAGGGTGATGTGAGCGCGGCGGTCGTTGACGGCTTTAACGTCAACCACTCGCGGCTTGAGGAAATTTTTCAACTGGCCCTGCATGAAACAGACTCCCGTTTCGCAGGACGGCAAAGCGCCGTCCTACTTGGAATAAAGCTCGACAATCAGCGATTCGTTGATCTCGGCGGGAAGATCGGCGCGATCCGGAACCCGCTTGAGCGTTCCCTGGAATTGCTTGCTGTCCACCTCGACCCACTCCGGAAGCCCGCTCTGCTGAGCCATTTCCATGGCCGCCTGAATGCGAAGCTGCTTCTGGGCCTTCTCGCGGATGGTGATGGTGTCGCCGGCCTTCACCTCGGCGGAGGCCACATTGGTCACTCGGCCGTTGTGAAGCACTGCACGGTGGGCCACCAGCTGACGGGCTTCCGCTCGGGTGGAAGCAAATCCCATCCGGTAGACCAGATTATCCAGTCGGCATTCCAGGCGCTGGAGCAGATTTTCGCCGGTATTGCCCTTGCGACGGTCCGCTTCCTTGTAATAGCGGCGGAACTGACGCTCGAGCACGCCGAACATGCGGCGCACTTTCTGTTTCTCGCGCAGCTGCAAGCCGTAGTCCGAGATCCGGCCCCGGCGCTGGCCATGCTGTCCCGGCGGCGAGTCCAGCTTGCACTTGCTGTCCAGCGGGCGGACGCCGCTCTTCAGATAAAGGTCGGTGCCTTCGCGGCGGGCCAGCTTGCAGGTCGGTCCGATGTAACGTGCCATAAGTCCTGTTCCTCGATCAGACGCGACGCTTCTTGGGCGGACGACAACCATTGTGTGGAATGGGCGTCACGTCCTCGATGTTGGTAATGCGGTAGCCCACGTTGTTGAGGGCGCGTACGGCAGACTCCCGACCCGGGCCGGGTCCTTTCACCCGCACCTCGAGGTTCTTGAGCCCGTAGTCCTTGGCGGACTCGCCCGCACGCTCAGACGCCACCTGGGCGGCGAAGGGCGTGCTCTTGCGTGAACCTCGAAATCCACTGCCGCCGGCACTGGCCCAGGCGAGGGCGTTGCCCTGGCGGTCGGTGATGGTGATCACCGTGTTGTTGAAGGTCGCGTTGACGTGCGCGATCCCGTCGACAACCGTGCGCTTGACGCGCTTGCGGGTGCGGGTGGTTGGCTTGGCCATTAAATGCTGTCCTGCTCGTTCGTTAACGGGTTACGGCACGACGCGGACCCTTGCGGGTACGGGCATTCGTGCGAGTCTTCTGGCCGCGGACGGTCATCCCACGCCGATGGCGGATGCCACGGTAGCAACCCATGTCCATGAGCCGCTTGATGTCCATGGCCACCTGCCGGCGCAGATCGCCTTCGACGGCGTATTCGTTGATGGCAGCGCGCACGCGCTCGAGCTCATCATCCGTGAGTTCATTCACTTTGCGATTTTCAGCGACGTTGGCGGACTTGCAGATGTCCGCGGCTCGCTTCCGGCCGACGCCGTAAATGGACGTCAGCGCGATCACTGTGTGCTTGTTGGCGGGAATATTGACGCCAGCAATACGGGCCATGAGCCGTTACTCCGAGTTATTCGTTTCTCGCGAAAACCCGCTAGTGTAGCGAGTTTGACGCTTTTCATTCAAGCCAGGGGAATTCAATCTGCTCAGCCCTGGCGCTGTTTGTGCCGCGCATCCGTGGTGCAGATGACCCGCACGATCCCGCCGCGCTTGATCACCTTACAGTTGCGGCAAATTTTCTTTACCGAGGCACGTACCTTCATCGTCCGTCTCCGACAAAACCGTTATCGCCCGCAAAAAGGGCGCGAATCATAGCAGAGGCCCGTCCGTCTTGCACGGGCCCCGTTTGTCCCGCTAGCGAAGCAGTCCCCCGCCCGGCCGGCCGTGCGCCTGCAGGTTGGCCTTCTTCATCAGCGGCTCGTACTGGTGGGACACCAGATGGGCCTGTAGCTGCGACATGAAATCCATCACCACGATGACAATGATCAACAGTGAAGTGCCGCCAAAGTAGAAAGGCACGTTCCAGTAGAGAATCAGGAACTCCGGCAGCAGACACACCGCGGTGATGTAACCGGCGCCCACCAGGGTGAGGCGCGTCATGACCTTGTCGATGTACCTCGAGGTCTGCTCACCGGGCCGAACGCCGGGAATGAATGCGCCTGACTTCTTGAGGTTGTCGGACGTATCCCGGGAGTTGAACACCAGTGCAGTGTAGAAAAAGCAGAAGAAAATAATCGCCGCGGCATAGAAGGCGATATAAAGCGGCTGGCCGGGACTGAGACTCTGCCCGAGCTGCTGCATCCACGCCAGACCTTCGATCTCGCCAAACCACTGCCCGATGGTGGCAGGGAAGAGAATAATGCTGGACGCGAAAATGGCCGGAATCACGCCCGCCATGTTGATCTTCAGCGGCAGATGGCTGGTCTGCCCCGCGTACATCTTCCGACCCTGCTGCCGCCGGGCATAATTCACGGTGATCCGCCGCTGGCCCCGCTCCATGAAGACGATGAAGCCGATCACACTGAGCGCCAGTGCCAGCAGGATGATAACGGTGGCAATGCCCAGCTCACCGGTGCGGGTGAGTTCGAGGGTACCCCCCAGGGCCGATGGCAGCCCGGCCACGATGCCGGCGAAGATGATCAGCGAGATGCCGTTGCCAATCCCCCGCTCAGTGATCTGCTCGCCGAGCCACATCAGGAACATGGTGCCGGTCACCAGGGTGGCGGTCCCGATGAACACGAACTGCGGCCCCGGCGCGAACACCACGCCCTGGTTCTGCAGGGCGATGGTGATGCCGATGCCCTGGAACAGAGCGAGCCCAAGGGTGCCGTAGCGCGTGTACTTGGTGATCTGCCGCCGTCCCTGCTCGCCTTCCTTGCGGAGCTGCTGCAGCGAGGGAATCACGGCGGTCATCAACTGCATGATGATCGCCGCCGAAATGTAGGGCATGACGCCGAGAGCGAAGATTGACAGCCGCCCGAGGGCACCCCCGGAAAACATGTTGAACATGTCCAGAATGGTGCCCGACTGGGCGTCGAACATTTGCGCCAGAGCCACCTGGTCAATACCCGGAATGGTGATATGCGCACCAAGCCGGTAAATCACCAGGGCCATGATCACGAAGAAGAGTCGCTGACGGACTTCGGTCAGCCGACCCATGCCCCCGAGCGCACCCATATTGGCGGACGGCGTGGCCACTTAGCCCTCGACCTTTCCGCCGGCCTTCTCGATGGCCGCGCGAGCGCCTGCGGTGGCGCGCACACCCTGAATCGTTACCGCCCGGTGGACCTCACCAGAAGCGATCACCTTGACCGAGCGGGCATTGCGGGCAACCAATCCGGCCGCCTGCAGGGACTCGAGACTCACCACGTCACCATCAACACGATGAAGCTCGGAAAGCCGGACTTCCGCCACGTACTGGCCCTTGCGGGAGCGAAAGCCCACCTTGGGAACGCGCCGCTGAAGCGGCATCTGGCCGCCTTCAAAGCCCACCTTGTGAAAGCCGCCGCTGCGGGATTTCTGACCTTTATGACCGCGCTTGGCGGTCTTGCCGTGGCCAGAGCCGGCACCGCGGCCAACCCGGTCAGCCACCGGACGCGAGCCCTCGGCGGGACGCAGTGTATTCAGTCGCATGATCAGAGCTCCTCGACTGCGAGCATGTAGGAGACCTTGTTGATCATCCCGCGGTTCTCCGGCGTGTCATCGACAACCACCGTGTGGTGCATCCGCCGGATGCCCAACCCCGCTACGCAGGCCTTGTGGGAGGCAATCCGCCCCGACAGGCTGCGCACGAGAGTGACAGAAACTTGTTTCTTCTTAGCCATGATCAGCCCTGAATCTCTTCAACGGTCTTGCCACGTTTGGCAGCCACCTTCTCCGGCGAGTTGTAAGCCGCCAGCGCGTTAATGGTGGCACGCACCACGTTGACCGGGTTGCGTGAACCAATGGCCTTGGCCAGCACATCCTGCACACCGACCACTTCGAAAACGGCACGCATGGCGCCGCCTGCGATGATGCCCGTACCCGCCGAGGCGGGCTGCATGAACACCTTGCTGGAACCGTGGTAGGCGGTAATCGGATACTGCAGCGTGGGGCCGTTGAGGCTGACCTTCTGCATGTTGCCGCGGGCACGCTCCATGGCTTTCTGGATGGCAAGCGGCACTTCACGGGCCTTGCCATAACCAAAACCCACGGACCCCTCTCCGTCACCAACCACGGTCAGGGCCGTGAAGCCGAACTGGCGGCCGCCTTTGACCACCTTGGCTACACGATTAATGGTGATGAGCTTCTCCCGAAGACCCTCACCGCTGACATCGCTGCTCGCCATACCCTATATGCCTCTATTCAGAATTTGAGTCCGGCTTCGCGGGCTGCGTCGGCAATTGCCTGCACCCGCCCGTGATATTTGAAGCCCGAACGGTCGAAGGCCACCTCGGTGATCCCCGCCGCGACAGCCCGCTCGGCAATCGCCCGGCCGACGGCCTTGGCCGCCTCGACATTGCCGCCGTTGCCAAGCCCGCCACGGACATCTTTCTCCAGCGTCGATGCTGACGCCAGCGTCCGGTCGGCCGTGGCGGAGATGATCTGCGCGTAGGTGTGCCGCGGCGTGCGATGAATGGTCAAACGCACCGTGCCGAGCTCCTGCATTTTTGCCCGGGCCTTGCGTGCCCGACGCTGTCTTGCTGACTTCTTGTCCATCGCCACTACTTCTTCTTGGCTTCTTTCATGATGACCCGCTCGTCGGCGTAACGGACGCCCTTGCCCTTATAGGGCTCCGGCGGCCGGTAGGCGCGAATCTTGGCCGCCACCTCACCAACCAGCTGCTTGTCGATACCCTTGATCACGATCTCGGTGTTCGACGGCGTCTCGACTGAGATGCCTTCGGGCACCGGATGCTCCACGGGGTGGGAGAATCCCAGGGTCAGGTTCACCTTCTGCCCCTGGGCCTGGGCACGATAGCCCACACCCACCAGCTGCAGCCGGCGCTCGAACCCCTGACTCACGCCGTGAACCATATTGTTCACCAGCGCCCGGGTCGTCCCCGCCAGCGCCACTGCCTCCTGCCGCTCCTTGTTGGCGGCAAAAGTGAGGGTGGCCTCGTCCTGCTCGACGTCCACCCAGTCATGGATGGTGTGCTGCAGTTCACCCTTGGCGCCCTTGACGGTGATACGCCGGGCTTCCTCGAATTTGACTTCGACACCCTGGGGAATCGCTACCGGATTGTTCGCTACTCTGGACATGACGCCTCGGTCCCGTCTTTAGAACACAACGCAGAGCACTTCGCCGCCATGACCCGCGTCCCGCGCGGCCCGGTCGGTCATCACACCCTGCGAAGTGGAAATAATGGCTGTACCCAATCCACCACGGACCCGCGGCAGCGTTCGTTTACCTTCGAAGCGGCGCAGACCCGGGCGGCTCACCCGCTGAATCTCCTCGATGACCGGACGGCCCTCGTGGTACTTCAGCGACACCACCAGCGAAGGCTTTTTCTCGTCGCCTTCCACCCGGTAGTCCTGGACGTAGCCCTCGTCCTTCAGCACCCGGGCGATGGCTACCTTCTGCTTCGAGGAGGGCATTGAGACCTCCGGCTTCTCGGCGGACTGCCCGTTGCGTATACGGGTCAGCATATCCGCGATGGGATCGGTCATGCTCATGTTCGCGTCACCTGGTTCCTTGCCTGATTGCTCCGGTCCATACCGCTCACCAGCTGGACAGCTTCAGGCCGGGGATCTCGCCGCGCATGGCGGCCTTGCGGAGCATGTTCCGGGCCAGGCCGAACTTGCGGTAGTAACCGCGGGGCCGACCCGAGACATTGCACCGATTGCGCCCACGCACGGGGCTGGCGTTCCGGGGCAGATTCTGTAACTGCTCCTGAGCCGCCGCCCGCTCCTCCTCCGAGGAACCGGGGCTGCGGATGATTTCCTTGAGCTCGGCACGCTTTGCGGCGTACTTGACCCGCAGCCGCTCCCGCTTGAGCTCACGCTGGACCATGGAAACCTTTGCCATTTCCTGCCCTCTTTACTTGCGGAACGGGAAACCGAAACCCTCAAGGAGGGCCTGAGCTTCCGCGTCCGTCTCTGCCGTGGTGCCGATTGCAATGTCCATTCCGCGAATGGCGTCGATCTTGTCGAACTCCAGTTCGGGAAACACCAGTTGCTCACGGACACCGAGATTGTAGTTGCCGCGGCCGTCGAACGACCGGGGCGAAAAGCCCCGAAAGTCACGGATCCGGGGCGCTGCGATGTTGACCAGACGGTCAAGAAATTCGTACATGCGGGACCGACGCAGCGTGACCTTAACGCCGATGGGCCACTCCTCACGGATCTTGAATCCGGCCACGGCCTTGCGGGTATAGGTCACGATCGGCTTCTGGCCGGCCAGCGCCGCCATGTCGCCACTCGCATGATCGATCACTTTTTTATCCCGCACTGCTTCGCCGAGACCCATGTTGATCACGATCTTTTCAAGCCGCGGCACCTGCATGGGATTCGAATACTCGAAGCGCTCCTGCAGGGCCGAGACGATTTCGCTTTTATATTGTTCGCGCAATCTGGCCATCACGGCACCTTAATCAATCAGATTATTGTCAGACTTGAAAAAGCGCTCTTTCGTGCCATCGTCCGCCACACGGATACCGACGCGGTCGGGTTCACCCGTGTTGGGATTGTAGATGGCCACGTTGGAGCGATGGATCGGCATCTCTTTCTCGATGATGCCGCCGGCGTCGTTCGCCTGGGGATTCGCCCGCTTGTGCTTTTTCACCATGTTCGCGTTCTCGACCACCACGCGATCCCGTTCGGGAATCACCCGGGTAATGCGCCCGCGGCGGCCCTTGTCCTTGCCGGCGATGATCATGACTTCATCGCCCTGCTTAATCTTGCGCATGTCTAGAGCACCTCCGGAGCCAGCGAGATGATGCGCATGAACCGCTCGTCCCGCAGCTCGCGGGTAACCGGTCCGAACACGCGGGTGCCAATGGGCTGCAGGTTGTTATTCAGCAGCACCGCCGCGTTGCCATCGAAACGGATCAGGGACCCGTCCGGGCGACGGACGCCGCGCTTGGTGCGCACCACCACCGCGTTGTACACCTCGCCTTTCTTGACGCGGCCCCGAGGGATCGCGTCCTTCACACTAACCTTGATTATGTCGCCGATGCCGGCGTAGCGGCGCTTGGACCCGCCCAGTACCTTGATGCACTGGACCTCCCGCGCTCCGCTGTTGTCCGCCGCGCCAAGCAGCGTCTGCATCTGAATCATGGCGATTGACTCTCTTGTATTCCGTTGGGCCTACTGAGCAGCGCGCTCAAGAATTTCCACCAGCCGCCAGGACTTCTGCCGGGAAATGGGGCGGCACTCTTCGACGGCGACCCAGTCGCCCTTCTGGCAAGCGTTGTCAGCGTCATGGGCGTGGACCTTGGTGGTCCGACGGATGTACTTGCCGTACAGCGGATGCCGGACCAGTCGCTCCACCGCCACGGTGATGGTCTTGTCCATCGCCGTGCTGGTGACCCGGCCGTTCACCGTCCGCTTGACGCTATTGTTCTCGCTCATGACGTCTCGCCTGTCTTGGTCTTCTCATTGATCACGGTCTTGATACGGGCAATATCCCGCCGGACCCGCTTCACCTCGTCGGGCCGCGCCAGCTGGCCGGTGGCCTGCTGCATGCGCAGATTGAACTGCGCCTTGCGCTGCTCGAGGAGCTCGGCTTCCAGTTCCGTCAGCTGTTTGTCGCGAAGCTCACTTGCCTTCATCACATCGTCGTCCGCTCAACGAAGCGTGTCTGCACCGGCAGCTTGGCCGCGGCACGCCGGAACGCCTCACGCGCCACTTCCTCGGAGACACCTTCAATTTCATAAATGACCCGTCCGGGCTGCACCTTCGCGGCCCAGTGGTCGACGTTGCCCTTGCCCTTGCCCTGCCGCACTTCCAACGGCTTGGAAGTAATCGGGGTATCCGGGAAAATCCGGATCCAGATCTTTCCGCTACGCTTGACGTGGCGGTTGATGGCCCGACGGCCGGCTTCGATCTGACGCGCGGTGACCGGCCCCCGGGTGGTGGACTTGAGCCCGAACTCACCGAAGTTGACCTTGTCGCCCCGCGTCGCCAGGCCGTTGTTACGGCCTTTCTGCTGTTTCCGGAATTTCGTGCGCTTTGGCTGCAGCATCTCTGTCTCCTTCGGATCCGGTTAGCCCGCGGCGCGCTGGTTCGGCGCCTGATCGGTGTCCAGGATCTCGCCCTTGAACACCCAGACCTTGACGCCGATCACACCATAGGTAGTGCGCGCTTCGGCGAAACCGTAGTCGATGTCCGCGCGCAGGGTGTGCAGCGGCACACGGCCTTCGCGGTACCACTCGCTGCGGGCGATCTCGGCGCCGTTCAACCGACCGCCAACCTGGATCTTGATGCCCTGAGCGCCCAGACGCATGGCGTTGCCCACCGCACGCTTCATGGCCCGACGGAACATGATCCGCCGCTCCAGCTGCTGCGCCACACTCTCGGCCACCAGCTGGGCGTCCAGCTCAGGCTTGCGGATTTCCTCGATGTTCACGTGCACCGGAATGCCCATGCGCTGAGTCAACTCGCGACGCAGCCGATCGATGTCCTCGCCCTTTTTGCCGATCACGATGCCCGGCCGCGCGGTGTGGATGGTGATCAGCGCGTTCTTGGCCGGGCGCTCGATGCGGATCCGGCTGATGGAAGCGTGGGAAAGACGCTTCTTAATGAATTCCCGAATCCGGTAATCCATGTGCAACTGCTCACCGTAGCGATTGCTATCGGCGTACCACATGGAGCGCCATTCCTCGGTGATACCGAGTCGGAAACCTGTGGGATGAACCTTATGACCCATGCCTAAACCCCTAGTCCTCGGCGACCGCCACAGTGATGTGACTGGTCCGCTTCAGGATGCGATTGGCCCGGCCTTTCGCCCGGGGCTGAATTCGCTTGTACATCGGCCCCTCGTCCACCTGGATGCGGGCCACACGCAGCTCGTCAATGTCCGCGCCATTGTTGTGCTCGGCGTTTGCGATCGCCGAATCCACCACCTTGCGCACAATGCCCGCCGCCTTGCGGGGGCTGAACTCCAGAATTTCCAGCGCCCGCGACACCGGCAGACCACGAATCTGGTCCGCTACCAGCCGCACTTTCTGCGGCGAGATGATCGCGTAACGAAGCCTGGCCGCCGTTTCCATGACCTACCTCTTCGCCTTCTTGTCGGCCAGATGCCCTTTGAACGTCCGCGTTGGCGCGAACTCACCGAGCTTGTGACCGACCATGTTCTCGTTGACGAGCACCGGCACATGCTGGCGCCCGTTATGGACCGCGATGGTGAGACCCACCATCTCCGGCACCACCATGGAACGCCGCGACCAGGTCTTGATCGGACGCTTGCTGTTGGCCTCAGCCGCCTGCTCAACTTTCTTCAGCAGGTGACTGTCAATAAACGGCCCTTTACGAATCGAGCGTGGCACTTTTCATCCACCCCTGTTCATTAGCGTTTGCGACGGCGCACGATCAGCTTGTCCGTGCGCTTGTTGCTGCGAGTCTTGTGACCCTTGGTGGGAACACCCCAGGGCGTCACCGGATGCCGACCACCGGAGGTTCGGCCTTCACCACCACCATGGGGATGGTCCACCGGGTTCATCACCACACCGCGAACGGTGGGGCGACGACCAGCCCAGCGGCTGGCGCCCGCCTTGCCCAGTGAGCGCAGAGCATGCTCCGAATTGCTGACCTCGCCGATGGTGGCGCGGCAGTCGCTCAAGACCTTGCGCATCTCGCCGGAGCGCAGGCGCAGCGTGGCGTAGGCCCCCTCGCGGGCGACCAGCTGTACGCTGGCGCCTGCGGAACGCGCCATCTGCGCACCCTTGCCGGGCCGCATCTCGATGCAGTGCACCTGGCTGCCCAGCGGGATGTTGCGAAGTGGCATGGCATTGCCCGGCTTGATCGGCGCGCCCACCCCGGAGTGGACCGGCTGCCCGGCTTTCAGGCCCTTGGGAGCGATGATGTACCGGCGCTCGCCATCCTGATAGAGCACCAGGGCGATGTGCGCGCTGCGGTTGGGATCATATTCAAGGCGCTCCACCACACCGGGAACGCCATCCTTGTTGCGCTTGAAATCAATGATTCGGTAACGGCGCTTGTGCCCGCCGCCAATGTGCCGTGTCGTGATCCGGCCGTGATTGTTCCGACCGCCACTCTTCGAGAGCTTGCGGACCAGCGGAGCGTGCGGCTCGCCTTTGTGCAGACCGTCCTTGACGGGCTGAGCAACAAACCGCCGCCCTGGCGAAGTGGGTTTTGCTTTACGCAGTGCCATGATAGATGTCCTGTTCGCTTACTCGACGCCGCCGATGAAGTCGAGCTCTTCGCCCGCTTCCAGCGCCACGTATGCTTTTTTCCAGTCCGGTCGCCGGCCCTGAAGTCGGCCAAAACTTTTGCGCTTGCCGTTGACGTTCACGACGCGGACGTCACGAACCTTGACTTCGAACAGCTGCTCGACGGCGGCCTTGATCTCTTTCTTGGTGGCGTCGCGCGCTACCGTGAACACCACCTGGTTCGCCTCATCGGCAATGATGGTGCTCTTCTCGGAGATGTGAGGCCCACGCAGGACCTGATATACCCGCTCCTGATTCATGCCAGCCACTCCTCGACTCGGCGCAGGGCATCCACGGTCATGACCACGTGCTCATGAGTGAGCAGGGTCACCGGGTCCAGCCCTTCGGTGTCACGGACTTCCACCCGCGGCAAGTTGCGCACTGCCAGGTAGAGGGTCTCGCTGATTTCGGTGCTGATGATCAGCACATCCTCGCTGCCCACGGTCTTTTGCACGGTGTCCAGCGCCACTTTTGTGCGCGGCTCGGTGACATCGAAACCGTCCACGATGTGCAGGCGCTCCTGACGGAGCAGTTCCGACAGAATGGAGCGAATCGCGCCGCGGTACATTTTGCGGTTGACCTTGACCGAGTGGTCCCGGGGCTTCGCGGCAAACGCGCGACCGCCGCTGCGCCACAGCGGGCTCCGGATGGAACCGGCCCGTGCCCGCCCGGTGCCTTTCTGACGCCAGGGCTTGGAACCGCCGCCACGCACTTCGGAGCGGGTCTTCTGTGCCTTGGTGCCGGCACGCCCGCCGGCCAGATAGGAAACCACCACCTGGTGAACCAACGGCTCGCGGAACTCGGCACCAAAGGTGGTCTCGGAGACCTCCAGCTTTTTCTTGCCGCCGTGCAGCTCGACTTCCATTAGTTACCTCCTGCCGCAGCGGTCTGCTTGATGGCCGGCCGGATCACGACATCGCCGCCGCGATGCCCGGGGACGGCGCCACGGACCAGCAGCAAGTTGCGCTCGGCGTCCACCCGAACGATCTCAAGGTTCTGGGTGGTCACCCGCTCGTTACCCATCTGTCCGGCCATTTTCTTGCCGGGCAGGACTCGACCGGGGTCCTGCGCCTGGCCGATGGAGCCGGGGACGCGGTGAGCCTTGGAGTTGCCGTGGCTGTTGTCCTGGGTGCGGAAGTTGTGTCGCTTGACGGTACCCGCGAAGCCCTTGCCCTTGGAGGTGCCGGTAACGTCCACGACGGCACCCGCCTCAAACTGCTCCACGGTCAACTCGGAACCCGGGGAATGATCGCCATCCCCATCGCCCCGCAGCCGAAACTCCCAAAGACCGCGGCCCATCTGCACACCGGCCTTGGCGGCGTGTCCAGCGGCGGCCCGGTTAACCCGGGACGGCCGGCGCTCGCCCACCGTCACCTGAATGGCGCGGTAGCCATCCGGGTCATCCTGCTTAATCTGTGTAACGCGGTTCGGCTCGGCTTCAATCACCGTCACCGGCACGGAGGAACCATCCTCCATGAAAACCCGCGTCATGCCGCATTTGCGGCCGACGATTCCAATTGCCATCGTCGATATCCCCTTCTATCGGGCAGAGGGCGCAGCAAACGAAGCCATCGACGTAAGCCGTCGATGACATCGCACAGCGCCAGGAACCCGAATTGTTCGGTTCAAAAAAGGTCGTCCCGAAGGTCGACTGACTGAGGCCCGCCCCAGCTGTCCGGTTCGGCACCGGTGCCGGGGTAGTTCCCCGAAAACTCAGGAGAGCTTGATCTGAACGTCAACGCCGGCTGCGAGGTCGAGCTTCATCAGCGCATCGACCGTCTTGTCAGTCGGGTCAACGATATCCATCAACCGCTTGTGAGTCCGAATTTCGTACTGATCCCGCGCGTCCTTGTTGACGTGCGGTGAGATCAGGATCGTATACCTTTCCTTCTTGGTCGGCAAGGGCACCGGGCCCCGAACCTGGGCCCCGGTGCGCTTTGCCGTCTCAACGATTTCCCGCGCAGACTGATCGATCAAGCGATGGTCGAACGCCTTAAGACGGATGCGAATCTTCTGATTTGCGACTGCCATTCCGGATTACTCGAGGATTTTGGAGACGACGCCGGCGCCGACGGTCCGACCGCCCTCACGCACCGCAAAGCGCAGCCCCTCTTCCATGGCGATGGGCGCAATCAGCGACACCGTCATCTGCACGTTATCACCCGGCATCACCATCTCGGTGCCCGAGGGCAGATCACACGCCCCCGTGACATCGGTGGTGCGGAAGTAGAACTGCGGCCGGTAGCCATCAAAGAACGGCGTGTGACGACCGCCCTCGTCCTTGCCGAGCACGTAGACCTCGCACTCGAACTTGGTGTGCGGCGTAATCGAACCCGGCTTGCAGAGCACCTGACCCCGCTCCACCTCGTCGCGCTTGGTGCCGCGGAGCAGCGCGCCGATGTTGTCGCCCGCACGCCCCTCGTCGAGCAGCTTGCGGAACATCTCCACACCGGTGACCACCGTCTTGGTGGTCTCCTTCATGCCCACAATCTCCACTTCCTCGCCGGTCTTGACGATGCCCCGCTCCACACGACCGGTCACCACCGTGCCGCGACCAGAGATCGAGAACACATCCTCAATCGGCATCAGGAAAGCACCGTCCACCGCCCGCTCGGGCTCGGGAATGTACTCATCCATGGACTCCACCAGCTTCACAATCGCCTGCGAGCCCATCTCCCCACTGTCACCCTCCAGCGCCTTCAGCGCCGAGCCCGTGGTGATCGGAATGTCATCCCCCGGGAAGTCATAGTCACTGAGCAGCTCACGGACCTCCATCTCGACGAGCTCAAGCAGCTCGGCATCGTCCACCATGTCCGCCTTGTTCAGAAACACCACCATCGCCGGCACGCCCACCTGGCGGGCCAGCAGAATGTGCTCACGGGTCTGCGGCATCGGGCCGTCCGCAGCGGAGACCACCAGAATGGCTCCGTCCATCTGCGCCGCACCGGTGATCATGTTCTTCACATAGTCCGCGTGCCCGGGGCAGTCGACGTGCGCGTAGTGACGCGCGCCGGTCTCGTACTCCACGTGCGCCGTGGCAATGGTAATGCCGCGCTCGCGCTCCTCCGGCGCATTGTCAATCTGCGCAAAATCCTGCGCCACACCACCGTACTCTTCCGCCAGCACCTTCGTCAGCGCCGCCGTCAGCGTCGTCTTACCATGGTCCACATGACCAATCGTGCCAACGTTGACATGCGGCTTCGTGCGCTCAAACTTCGCTTTGGACACGACTCACCTCTTATCCGTCAAATACCTGAATTCACAATCGGCCAACCCCGGAGGATCAGCCGGCCTTTTTGATCACTTCATCGGCGATGCTGCTCGGCGCCTCTGCATAGCCGTCGAACTCCATGGAGTACGCGGCGCGGCCCTGGGTGGCCGAGCGAAGGTCGGTAGCATACCCGAACATTTCCTTGAGTGGCACTTCGGCGCGGATGATCTTGCCCGCCGGGCCGTCTTCCATGCCCTGGACCGTGCCGCGACGACGATTAACGTCACCCATCACGTCACCCATGAAGTCCTCGGGGGTGACGATTTCGACCTTCATCATCGGCTCGAGCAGTACCGGGTTGGCTTTCATGAAACCATCCTTGAACGCCATGGAGCCGGCAATCTTGAAGGCCATCTCGGAGGAATCGACATCGTGGTAGGAGCCGTCGAACAGCTCGACCGCGAGATCAACCACCGGGAAGCCGGCGAGAACGCCGTTTTCCATCTGCTCCTGGATGCCCTTGTCCACCGACGGGATGTACTCCCGGGGGACGACACCACCAACAATCTTGTTAGTGAACTCGTAGCCCTCGCCGCGCTCCCGCGGACGCATCCGGATCCAGACATGACCATACTGACCCCGACCACCGGACTGACGGACAAACTTGCCCTCGACCTCAATGGCATCGCGGATCGCTTCGCGGTAAGCCACCTGCGGCTGACCGACATTGGCCTCCACCTTGAACTCCCGCTTGAGCCGGTCGACGATAATTTCGAGATGGAGCTCGCCCATGCCGGAGATGATGGTCTGCCCGGACTCTTCATCGGTGCGGACCTGGAAGGACGGATCCTCCTGGGCCAGCTTCTGCAGCGCGATGCCCATTTTCTCCTGGTCGCCCTTGGTCTTGGGCTCAACGGCCACGGAGATCACGGGATCCGGGAACTCCATGCGCTCGAGGGTCACCTTGCTGTCGTTGGCGCAGAGGGTGTCACCGGTGGTGACATCCTTGAGGCCGATGGCCGCGGCAATGTCGCCCGCGCGGACCTCGTCGATCTCCTTGCGCTCTTTGGAGTGCATCTGAACGATTCGACCCAGGCGCTCCTTCTTGCCCTTGACCGGGTTGTAGACCGAGTCACCGGATTTGACCACACCGGAATACACCCGGAAAAAGGTCAGGGTGCCGACATAAGGGTCCGTGGCAATCTTGAATGCCAGCGCGGCGAACGGCTCGTCATCATCGGGGCCGCGGCTGGCGGCGCTGCCGTCCTCGAGCTCGCCTTCAATGGCCGGCACATCGAGGGGCGATGGCATGTATTCCACCACCGCGTCCAGCATGGCCTGTACGCCCTTGTTCTTGAACGCCGACCCGCACAGAACCGGCACCACTTCGTTGGCGATGGTCTGAACCCGCAGGCCGTGATTGATCTCTTCGACGGTGAGCTCCTCACCGCCGATGTACTTGTCCATGAGCTCTTCGTTGGCTTCGGCGGCGGCTTCAACCAGCGCTTCGCGGAAGCTGGCCGCGTCCGAGGCCAGCTCGGCGGGGATGTCCACTTCCTCGTAGGTGGCGCCGCGATCGTCTTCATTCCAGTAAATGGCTTTCTGACGGATCAGATCCACCACGCCAGCGAAGTTGTCTTCGGCGCCGATGGGCAGCTGCGCCGGGATGGCGTTGCAGCCAAGGCGCTCCTTGACCATTTCGATGCACCGGAAGAAGTCGGCGCCCATCTTGTCCATCTTGTTGACGAACACCATGCGCGGCACGCCATAGCGGTCCGCCTGGCGCCAGACGGTTTCGGTCTGGGGCTCAACGCCGGCGTTGGCATCCAGCACGCAGACGGCACCGTCAAGGACCCGCAGCGACCGCTCCACCTCGATGGTGAAGTCAACGTGGCCGGGGGTGTCGATGATGTTGATGCGGGTTTCGGGATACTGCTGATCCATTCCCCGCCAGAACGTGGTGGTCGCGGCCGAGGTGATCGTAATGCCACGCTCCTGCTCCTGCTCCATCCAGTCCATGAC
Source organism: Spiribacter sp. 2438 (assembly GCF_009676705.1). Classification (GTDB taxonomy): domain Bacteria; phylum Pseudomonadota; class Gammaproteobacteria; order Nitrococcales; family Nitrococcaceae; genus Spiribacter. Next base: position 1,675,637 of record NZ_CP046046.1, read on the forward strand.
GGCTGCGCCCTCGTGGACTTCGCCCATCTTGTGGGAGATACCGGTGTAAAACAGGATTCGCTCGGTGACCGTAGTCTTACCGGCATCAATGTGGGCCATGATGCCGATATTGCGATAGCGCTCGATCGGTGTCTTGCGTGCCAAAACGATATACCTCTGACTCTTACCAGCGGAAATGCGAGAAGGCCTTGTTGGCCTCCGCCATCCGGTGCGTGTCCTCGCGCTTCTTGACCGCGCTACCGCGACTCTCGGCCGCTTCCAGCAACTCGTTGCCAAGGCGATGACCCATGGTGGCCTCGCTGCGCTTGCGGGAAGCCTCGATCACCCAGCGCATGGCCAGGGTGTTGCGACGCTGCGGGCGAACCTCCACCGGCACCTGGTAGGTGGCGCCACCAACGCGGCGGGATTTGACCTCCACCACCGGGCGCACGTTTTCCAGGGCGGTCTCCAGAACGTCCATGGGATCGCCACTGTGCTTTTCAGCGATGCGGTCCAGGGCGCCGTAAACGATCTTCTCGGCCACTGCACGCTTGCCGTCGCGCATGATCATGTTGACGAAACGCGTCAGCATCTCGCTGTTGTACTTCGGATCCGCCAGGACCTTCCGCTTGGGGACTTCTCTTCTTCTTGGCATGACTGACTACCCGATTATCCCTTGGGCCGTTTGGCGCCGTACTTGGAACGACCCTGGCGGCGCTTGCTGACGCCGGCGGTGTCGAGGGAACCACGGACCACGTGGTACCGGACACCCGGCAGGTCCTTGACTCGACCGCCACGGATCAGAACCACGGAGTGCTCCTGAAGGTTGTGGCCTTCACCGCCGATGTAGCTCGACACTTCATAGCCGTTGGTGAGCCGCACCCGGGCCACCTTACGCAGCGCCGAGTTCGGCTTCTTGGGCGTCGTGGTGTAAACGCGCGTGCAGACGCCGCGCCGCTGCGGGCAGGCCTCCAGCGCGGGCACGGTGCTCTTTTCGTGCGGCCGCTTGCGGGGCTTGCGTACCAGCTGATTGATCGTGGCCATAGCCTTGTGACTCCAGTCCTTCAACGAACGTCAGGCCGGGGCCCCGGCCTGACGAAAGCCGATAAGTGTATGGTCGGGCCACCGGGGTGTCAACCAGACAACCCCGTGAAACCCGCGTCGTTACTGCTGTTCCGGCAGGTCTGCCTGATCCGGCGCAGGGGCCGGTGCGTTCAGGCCGAACTGCGGTGCCATCGGAATCATCGGGGTCGCCCCTTCGCGCCGCTGACGCTGACGATCCTGGTGGTAGGCATAGCCCGTGCCCGCCGGAATCAGGCGCCCGACGATGACATTCTCCTTGAGACCGCGGAGATCGTCCCGGGCACCGCGGGTGGCGGCGTCGGTAAGCACCCGAGTGGTCTCCTGGAAAGAGGCCGCCGAGATGAACGACTCCGTCGCCAGGGATGCCTTGGTGATACCCAGCAGCTGGCGCTCGTAGCGGGCCGGCGTCTTGCCCATCTCCACCAGCCGCTCGTTCTCTTCCTCGACCCGGGCCCAGTCGGCCTGCTCGCCACGCAGGTAGCGGGTGTCGCCGCCATCGCGAATCTCGACTTTGCGCAGCATCTGGCGACTGATCACCTCGATGTGCTTGTCGTTGATCTTCACGCCCTGGAGACGGTAGACGTCCTGGATCTCCTTGACCATGTAAGCCGCCAACTCGGTCACGCCCAGCAGACGCAGAATGTCGTGGGGGTTCGGTTCGCCATCGGCAATCACCTCACCCTTCTCGACGTGCTCACCCTCGAACACCGTGACGTTGCGCCACTTGGGAATGAGCTCTTCGTAATGCTCACCCTCGGGTGTGGTGATCACCAGACGCTGCTTGCCCTTGGTGTCCTTGCCAAAGGACACGGTGCCGGAAACCTCGGCGAGGATGGCCGGCTCCTTGGGCTTGCGGGCCTCGAACAGGTCCGCCACCCGGGGCAGACCACCGGTGATGTCACGGGTCTTGGACGACTCCTGCGGGATACGGGCGATGACGTCGCCCACATCCACTTCGGCGTTGTCATCGACGCTGACGATGGCGCCCGCCGGCAGAAAGTAATTGGCCGGAATATCGGTGCCCGCCAGGTTGAGGTCGTTACCGTCCTCGTCCACCAGCTTGATCAGCGGTCGCAGGTCCTTGTAGGCCACCTTCTCACCGGTGCTGCGGCGGGTGTGCTCGCCATTGCCACGGGTTTTGGGGTCGGTGACCACCAGGCTGCTCAAACCGGTGACCTCGTCGGTCTCCCGGTTCACGGTCACCCCCTCGACGAAGTCATAGAACTTCAGGCGACCCTTCACCTCGGTGATGATCGGGTGGGTGTGGGGATCCCAGGTGGCCACGATCTGACCGGCTTCCACGGCTTCCTCGTCCGCGGCGGCGATAGTGGCGCCGTAGGGCACCTTGTAGCGCTCGCGCTCGCGACCCGCCTCATCGATGACGGTGATCTCGCCGGAGCGGGACACTGCCACCAGGTTGCCGGAGTGATGAGCCACGGTCTTGAGGTTGTGAAGCCGCACGCTGCCGGCGGACTTCACCTGCACGTTGCTGATTGCCGCCGCCCGGGAGGCGGCACCACCGATGTGGAAGGTCCGCATGGTGAGCTGGGTGCCCGGCTCGCCGATGGACTGAGCCGCGATGACGCCCACCGACTCGCCCACATTTACCCGATGCCCGCGGGCCAGATCGCGGCCATAGCAGGTGGAGCAGACACCATGGCGGATTTCGCAGGTAATGGGTGAGCGCACCCAGACCTCGTCGACGCCCTCGCTTTCGATTTTTTCCACCAGGCGCTCGTCCAGCAGCGTGCCCTGATCCACCAGCACCTCGCCGGTGCCCGGCTGGACCACATCCTGGGCCACCACGCGGCCCAGCACCCGCTCGCCGAGGCCTTCCACCACGTCGCCACCCTCGATCAGGGGGGTCATGCGCAGGCCGCGATGGGTGCCGCAGTCGTCGGCGGTCACCACCAGATCCTGGGAAACGTCCACCAGCCGCCGGGTCAGATAACCGGAGTTGGCGGTCTTGAGCGCCGTGTCCGCCAGACCCTTACGGGCGCCGTGGGTGGAGATGAAGTACTGCAGGACGTTCAGCCCCTCACGGAAGTTGGCGGTAATCGGCGTTTCGATGATGGAGCCGTCGGGCTTGGCCATGAGGCCGCGCATGCCCGCCAGCTGCCGGATCTGGGCTGCTGAACCTCGGGCACCGGAGTCCGCCATCATGAAAATGGAGTTGGTGGACTTCTGCAGCCGCTGGTTGCCCTCGCGGTCGGTCACCGTCTCCTTGCCGAGCTTGTCCATCATCGCCGTGGCGACTTCGTCGTTGGTCCGCGACCAGATGTCCACCACCTTGTTATAGCGCTCACCGTTGGTGACCAGACCGGAGGCGTACTGATCCTCGATGTCCTTCACCTCGGACTCGGCAGCGGTGAGAATGGTCTCCTTTTCGGTGGGGACCACCATGTCTTCCATGCCGATGGACACCGCCGCCCGGGTGGACATGCGGAAGCCCAGATACATGATCTGGTCGGCGAAGATCACCGTGGCCTTGAGGCCAAGCCGCCGGTAGCACTGGTCTATCATCTCGGAGATGGCCCGCTTGGTCATGTCACGGTCCACCAGCTCGAAGGGCAGCCCCGCCGGCACGATGTCGTACAACAGGGCCCGGCCGACAGTGGTGTCGAACCGCCGGGTGCCCTCGGTGCGATGGCCCTGATCGTCCTGGATGACCTCGTGAATGCGCACGCTGACTTTGGCATGCAGATCCACCTGGCCGCTCTCGTAGGCGCGATGCACTTCGGCCACGTCGGAGAAGTTCATGCCCTCACCCCGACGGTTCTCCAGCGCCAGGCTGGTGTAGTACAGCCCCAGCACCACGTCCTGGGAGGCACCGATGATAGGCTCACCCGACGCCGGCGACAGCACATTGTTGGTGGCCATCATCAGCGCCCGGGCTTCCAGCTGGGCTTCCAGGGACAGCGGCACGTGCACGGCCATCTGGTCGCCGTCAAAGTCAGCGTTGAACGCCGGGCAGACCAGCGGATGCAGCTGGATGGCCTTGCCCTCGATGAGGACCGGCTCAAAGGCCTGAATGCCCAGTCGATGCAGGGTCGGCGCCCGGTTGAGCATGACCGGGTGCTCGCGAATGACTTCCTCGAGGATGTCCCATACCTCGGGGGTCTCGCGCTCCACCATCTTCTTGGCCGCCTTGATGGTGGTGGACAGGCCCAGCCGCTGCAGACGCGAGAAAATGAACGGCTTGAACAGCTCCAGCGCCATGCGCTTGGGCAGACCGCACTGGTGCAGTCGCAGGGTGGGGCCCACCACGATGACGGAGCGGCCGGAGTAGTCCACGCGCTTGCCCAGCAGGTTCTGCCGGAAGCGGCCCTGCTTGCCCTTGATCATGTCCGCCAGAGACTTGAGCGGGCGCTTGTTGGTGCCGGTGATGGCCCGACCGCGGCGGCCGTTGTCCAGCAACGCGTCCACGGATTCCTGGAGCATGCGCTTTTCGTTGCGGACAATGATGTCCGGCGCGGACAGATCCAGCAGCCGGCGCAGCCGGTTGTTGCGGTTGATCACCCGACGATAGAGGTCGTTGAGATCCGAGGTGGCGAACCGGCCACCATCCAGCGGCACCAGCGGCCGCAGATCCGGTGGCAGCACCGGCAGGACGGTCATGATCATCCACTCGGGGCGGTTGCCCGACTCGAGGAACGACTCCACCAGCTTGAGGCGCTTGGACAGCCGCTTGATCTTGGTCTCGGAGTTGGTGGCATCCATCTGCTCGCGCAGGGTGTCGGTCTCTTCCTGCAGATCCAGATTCTTGAGCAGGTGATAGACCGCCTCGGCGCCCATGCGGGCGTCGAACTCATCGCCGTACTGCTCCATGGCATCCAGATACTGCTCGTCGCTGAGCAGCTGATGCTTGGTGAGCGGGGTCATGTTGGGCTCGATGACCACGAACGCCTCGAAGTAGAGGATCCGCTCGATGTCCCGCAGGGTCATGTCCAGCAGCAGGCCGATGCGCGAGGGCAGCGACTTGAGGAACCAGATATGCGCGGCCGGGCTGGCCAGCTCGATGTGGCCCATGCGCTCGCGCCGGACCTTGGCCAGGGTGACCTCCACCCCGCACTTTTCGCAGACCACGCCCCGGTGCTTGAGGCGCTTGTACTTGCCGCACAGGCACTCGTAGTCCTTCACCGGGCCGAAGATCTTGGCGCAGAAAAGCCCGTCCCGCTCCGGCTTGAACGTGCGGTAGTTGATGGTTTCGGGCTTTTTGACCTCGCCGAAGGACCACGAGCGGATCTTCTCCGGCGAAGCGAGCCCGATCCGGATCGCGTCAAAATCGTCGAGCTGGGCGCCCGGCTGCTTGAACAGATTCAATAGGTCTTTCATAGATGGCTACCCGTTAGTCCTGCTCGAGCTCGATGTCGATACCGAGGGAGCGAATCTCTTTGACCAGCACGTTGAAGGATTCGGGCATGCCCGCTTCCATCTGGTGCTCGCCATCGACGATGTTCTTGTACATCTTGGTGCGACCGGCCACGTCATCGGACTTGACCGTGAGCATCTCCTGCAGCGTGTAGGCCGCGCCATACGCCTGCAGGGCCCAGACCTCCATCTCGCCGAAGCGCTGGCCACCGAACTGGGCCTTGCCGCCCAGCGGCTGCTGGGTGACCAGGCTGTAGGGACCCGTGGCCCGAGCATGCACCTTGTCATCCACCAGGTGGTTGAGCTTGAGGATGTGCATGTAGCCCACGGTCACCGGCCGATCGAAGGCCTCACCCGTGCGGCCATCCCAGAGCTGTGCCTGCCCGGTCTCGGGCAGCTCGGCCAGCCGCAGCATGGTCTTGATTTCGTCCTCGTTGGCGCCGTCAAACACCGGGGATGCCATGGGCACCCCGCCGCGGAGGTTCTGGCAGAGCTCAACGATCTCTTCGTCGCTGAGGCTGTCCAGGTCCTCGCGCTTGCCGCTGGCGTTGTAGATGCTGTCCAGGAACTGGCGCAGCTCCGAGACCTTGCGGTTGGCCTCGAGCATGTCGGCAATACGCCGGCCCAGGCCCTTGGCGGCCCACCCCATGTGAACCTCGAGCACCTGGCCGATGTTCATGCGCGAGGGCACGCCCAGCGGCGAGAGCACCACGTCGATCGGCTCGCCGTCCGCGGAGAACGGCATGTCCTCCACCGGCACCACCCGTGAGATCACACCCTTGTTGCCGTGACGCCCGGCGAGCTTGTCACCCGCCTGGATGCGGCGCTTCACCGCCAGGTAGACCTTGACCATCTTGAGCACCCCGGGGGCGAGATCGTCGCCGGCGGTGATCTTGGCCTTCTTCTCGTCAAAGCGCTCGTCAAAGGCCTCCCGCTGTGCCTTCAGCTGGGCCTGCACCGCTTCGAGCTGGGCGGTGGCCTCGTCGTCGCGCAGACGAATCTCGAACCAGCGCTGCCGATCCTCAATGCTCTCCAGGTACTCGGCGGTCAGTTTGGCGCCGGCTTTCAGGCCGTTGGGGCCGCCTTCGGCCACCTTGCCAATCAGCGACTGCTGCAGACGGGTGAAGGCGTCGTCCTCGAAAATGCGGTACTGGTCGTCAAGGTCCTTACGGACATCCGCCAGCGCATCGGCCTCGATGGATAACGCCCGCTCGTCTTTTTCGACCCCATCCCGGGTGAACACCTGAACATCCACCACGGTGCCGTCCATGCCCGAAGGCACCCGCTGGGAGGTGTCCTTCACGTCGGAGGCCTTCTCGCCAAAGATAGCCCGCAGGAGTTTTTCCTCCGGAGTCAGCTGGGTCTCGCCCTTGGGCGTGACCTTGCCCACCAGAATGTCACCGGCCTTGACCTCGGCGCCGACGTAGACGATGCCGGACTCGTCGAGCTTGGCCAGAGCACTCTCCCCGACATTGGGGATGTCCGAGGTGATCTCCTCCGGCCCCAGCTTGGTGTCCCGGGCAACGGCGGTGAGTTCCTCGATATGGATGGTCGTGTAGCGATCCTCCTCGACCACCTTTTCGGAGATCAGGATCGAGTCCTCGAAGTTGTAGCCATTCCAGGGCATGAACGCCACGCGCATGTTCTGGCCCAGGGCCAGTTCACCCATGTCGGTGGACGGCCCGTCGGCCAGCACATCACCCCGGGCCACCACGTCACCCGGGCGAACCAGGGGTTTCTGGTTCTGACAGGTGTTCTGGTTGGAACGGGTGTACTTGGTCAGGTTGTAAATATCGACGCCCGGCTCACCGGCCTGGGCCTCGTCATCATTGACCCGGACCACGACCCGCGCGGCGTCCACCTGATCCACCACGCCGCCCCGGTCGGCGACCACGGTTACGCCGGAGTCCACCGCCACGGCGCGCTCCATGCCAGTGCCCACCAGGGGCTTCTCGGCCCGCAGGGTCGGCACCGCCTGGCGCTGCATGTTGGAACCCATAAGGGCGCGGTTGGCGTCATCGTGCTCGAGGAACGGCACCATGGAGGCGGCCACCGAAACAATCTGCTTCGGCGACACGTCCATGTACTGGACCTTGTCCGGGGAGGACATGCCGAATTCGTTCTGGTGACGGATGGAGATCAGCGAATCCACCAGATTGCCCTGCTCGTCCAGGCGAGCGTTGGCCTGGGCGATGATGTAGCGGCTTTCCTCGATGGCGGACAGGTACTCCACCTGATCGGTCACGCGACCGTCCTCGACCCGGCGGTACGGAGTCTCCAGGAACCCGTAGCTGTTGAGCCGGGCGTAGCAGGCCAGGGAGCTGATCAGGCCGATGTTGGGCCCTTCCGGCGTTTCGATGGGGCAGACCCGACCGTAGTGCGTCGGATGCACGTCACGCACCTCGAAGCCGGCCCGCTCACGGGTCAGGCCACCCGGGCCGAGCGCGGACACCCGACGTTTGTGGGTCACCTCGGAGAGCGGGTTGTTCTGATCCATGAACTGGGAGAGCTGGGACGAACCGAAGAACTCCTTGATCGCTGCCGCCACCGGCTTGGCGTTAATGAGCTCCTGGGGCATGAGCCCCTCGCTCTCCGCCAGGCTGAGCCGCTCGCGCACGGCGCGCTCCACGCGCACCAGCCCTACCCGGAAGACGTTCTCGGCCATCTCGCCGACGCAGCGCACCCGACGGTTGCCGAGGTGGTCGATGTCGTCGACGGTGCCCTTGCCGTTGCGGATGTTGATGAGCTCGTAGAGCACGGCGAGGATGTCGTCGTTGTCGAGCACGCCGCTGCCCTCGACCTCGTCCCGGCCGACCCGCAGGTTGAACTTCATGCGCCCCACCGACGACAGGTCGTAGCGCTCTTCGCTGAAGAACAGGTTGGCGAACAGGTTTTCCGCGGCGTCCTTCGTGGGCGGTTCGCCCGGGCGCATCATGCGGTAAATCTCCACCAGCGCTTCCAGCTGCGTGGTGGTGGAATCGATGCCCAAAGTGTTGGAGACGTACGGCCCGCGGTCCAGGTCGTTAATGAACAGCACCGTGAACTTCTTCACCCCGTTGTCACGGAATGTCTGAACCAGCTCCTCGGTGATTTCGGTGTTGGCCGCGGCCAGCAGCTCGCCGGTGGACTTGTCGACGATGTCCTCGCCCAGCATCCGGCCAACCAGGTAATCGTCCGGCACCTGCAGTTTCTTGAGACCGGCCTTGTCCATCTGTCGAATGTGGCGTGCGGTGATCCGACGACCGCTTTCGACAATCAGATTGCCCTCGCCGTCCTTGATGTCGAAGGAGGCGGTTTCGCCCCGCAGCCGCTCCGGCACCAGGGCGAGATCGGCGCCGCTCTTGCGCAGGGTATAGCTGTCCTTGTCGAAGAACAGATCCAGAATCTGCTGGTTGTCATAACCCAGGGCGCGCAACAGCACCGTGGCCGGCAGCTTGCGGCGGCGGTCGATGCGCACGTAGATGGAGTCCTTGGGATCGAACTCGAAGTCGAGCCAGGAGCCCCGATAAGGGATCACCCGCGCCGAGAACAGCAACTTGCCGGAGCTGTGGGTCTTGCCCTTGTCATGATCGAAGAAAACACCCGGCGAGCGATGCAGCTGCTGGACGATCACGCGCTCGGTGCCGTTGACCACGAAGGTGCCGTTACGGGTCATGAGCGGCATTTCGCCCATGTAGACTTCCTGCTCGCGGATGTCCTTGACCGTGCGGGTTTCCTTGTCGTTGATCACCAGGCGCACCAGCACCCGCAGCGGTGCCGCGTAGGTCAGACCACGGAGCTGGCATTCCTTGACGTCAAACGCCGGCTCGCCGATGCGATAGCGCACATACTCAAGGCGCGCGCTGCCGGAGTAGCTCTCGATGGGAAACACCGACTCGAAGGCCGCATGCAGCCCTTTTTCGCCCCGGCTGTCGGGGTCGTGTTCCAGCTGCAGAAAATCCCGGTAGGATTCAATCTGCGAGGCGAGCAGATAGGGAACATCCAGAATATTCGGCTGCTTGCCGAAATCGTTGCGGATGCGCTTTTTTTCAGTAAACGTATAGGCCATCGAGGTTCCTCAACCAGGTTGGGTTCCGCCGTGTGCAAGGCTTCGGAGGCTTGTACCCACAAACCCGCCGCAGGCTTGGACACGCCGGCCGGCGCGGAGATTCCGCGAAATTCGGCGTTGTCTCGAAACAGCAGCAGGCCGGCGGCCGATTGGGCCGCCAGCCTGTCCAGCACCGATACTCGGCGCTGTCGCCACCGTGGGCTTACTTGAGCTCGACAGTGGCACCAGCCTCTTCGAGCTGACCCTTCAGCTCTTCGGCTTCCTCCTTGGAGGCGCCTTCCTTCACCGGGGCCGGTGCGCCTTCCACCAGCGTCTTGGCCTCCTTGAGGCCCAGACCGGTGGCGCCACGGACCGCCTTGATGACGGACACCTTGTTGTCGCCGAAGCTGGCGAGCACCACGTCGAACTCGGTCTGCTCTTCGGCAGCACCGCCCTCGGCGCCACCCGCAGCGGCCGGGGCAGCGGCCACGGCGGCAGCGGCGGTAACGCCGAACTTCTCTTCCATGGCCTCGATGAGGTCAACGACCTCCATCACGGTCATGTTGGAGATGGTTTCGAGAATGTCTTCCTTGGAAACGGCCATCGTCTTGTCTCCTGGCTGATTCGTTGAGTAAAAATGTCAGCGGTCATGCGACGGGTGTCGCAGCGGCCTACTGTTTGGCGTCCTTGACTGCGGCCAGCGTGCGGACCAGCTTGCCAGGCACCTCGTTGAAGGTGGTGGCCAGCTTCTGCACTGGAGCCTGCATGGTCGCCATGAGACGACTGATCGCCTCGTCGTAGGTGGGCAGAGAAGCCAGCCGGTCGATCTCGGAGCCGGGGTATTTCTCCCCGCCCACGGCCAGCATCTTCACCACCAGGGTCTCGTGCTCTTTGGAAAAATCCTTCAGAACCCGAGCGGCCGAACCTGGATCTTCCTGCGAGAATGCCAGCAGCAGCGGGCCTTCCAGCCCGTCGCTCATGCACTCGAAGTCGGTGCCTTCCACCGCACGCTTGGCCAGACTATTCTTGACCACGCGTACGTAAACACCGGACTCGCGAGCCCTGACTCGCAGATTGTCCATCTGGCCGGCGGAGAGACCCCGGTATTCCGCGGCAAGCGCGGAATGAGCCCCATTGGCCACTTCGGCGACTTCCTGCACCATCCGCTTTTTCTGTTCCAGACTTACGCCCATCCAATTGCCTCCTGGAACGGCGGTTGGTCATGGCAGACCGGCCAAATGGCCCGCCTGCCCCCTCTAACGGTGAAACCCGCGCAGGAAACCCGTCCTGTCCCGGCTACACCGTCTACCGTCGGCGGCCCCTCGGCCTTTATGCGGCGAACCGCACCGGACGGTCTTCGACGGCCGTCTTGACGACAGCCTTCCTCGCGCCCCGGCCTCAGGCCAGCGCGCTCAGATCCACCGGCACCCCCGGCCCCATGGTCGTCGAGACCGTGGCGCGCTTGAGGTAGACCCCTTTCGAGGCGGCCGGTTTAATCTTCTGCAGGTCGCTGATCAGCGCCCCCAGGTTCTCGGCCAGGGCCTGCGGTTCAAAGTCCGCTTTGCCCAGGCTGCAGTGAATCAGCCCGCCCTTGTCGGCGCGGTAACGCACCTGACCGGCTTTGGCATTGGTGACGGCATCCGCCACGTCGGCGGTCACGGTGCCCACCCGCGGGTTCGGCATGAGCCCACGGGGGCCCAGCAACCGACCGAGTTTGCCCACCACACCCATGGCATCGGGGCTGGCAATGACCACGTCGTAATCCAGCTCGCCGCCCTGCATGCGCTCGGCCAGGTCGTCCATGCCAACGGTGTCAGCGCCGGCGGCCTGAGCGGCTTCGGCGTTGGCGCCCTGGGCGAACACGGCCACGCGGACGGTCTTGCCGGTGCCATGGGGCAGCACCGTGGAGCCGCGCACCATCTGATCACCCTTACGGGGATCAATGCCCAGATTGACCGCCACGTCGACGGATTCGGTAAAGCGCGCGGTGGCAAGCTCCTTGAGCAGTGCAAAGGCCTCTTCGGCCGGATACAACCGATCGCTGTCGATTTTCTCCGCGAACACTTTCTGGCGTTTGGTCAGCTTGGCCATGACTTACACCCCCTCCACTTCGAGGCCCATGCTGCGGGCCGACCCGGCGATGGTGCGCACCGCCGAGTCCATGTCCGCCGCATTGAGATCCGGCCACTTGGTGCGGGCGATCTCCTCGAGCTGGTCACGATTAACGCTGCCCACCTTTTTGGTGTTGGGCGTGCCGCTGCCGGACTTGAGGCCGGCGGCCTTCTTGAGCAGCACCGCGGCCGGCGGCGTCTTGGTGACGAAGGTGAAGCTGCGATCCGAGTAGGCGGTAATCACCACCGGAATCGGCAGGCCATTCTCCATCTCCTGGGTCTGGGCATTGAACGCCTTGCAGAACTCCATGATGTTCAGACCATGCTGACCCAGTGCCGGACCCACCGGCGGACTCGGGTTGGCGGCCCCGGCCGGGACCTGCAGCTTGATATACGCCGTGACTTTCTTTGCCATCGTATGAACTCCTTGAGTGGGTGATAGCGCCAGGGGCTCTCACCCTGGCTCCCCGTGGCGGTAAGCCGCCTTTACTAGGCCTTTTCGACCTGACTGAAATCGAGCTCCACCGGCGTGGAGCGACCGAAAATGAGCACCGCGACCCGCAGCCGGCTCTTTTCGTAATTGACTTCCTCGACCACGCCGTTGAAGTCGTTGAACGGGCCGTCGGTAACGCGGACCACCTCGCCCACCTCGAACAGCACCTTGGGCCGGGGCTTTTCCACCCCTTCGCGTACCCGGTTGAGGATCTGGTCGGCCTCGGCATCGGAAATCGGCGTCGGCCGACCCCGAGAGGCGCCAATAAACCCCATGACCCGGGGGACTTCCTTGACCAGGTGCCAGGTGTCATCGGTCATGTCCATCTGGACCAGGACATAACCGGGAAAAAACTTGCGCTCGCTGCGACGCTGCTGACCCTCTTTCATCTCCACCACTTCCTCGGTGGGGACCAGGATCTCGCCGAAACTGTCTTCCATGCCGGCACGCTTGATGCGCTCCTCGAGCGCCTTTTTGACCTGGTTCTCAAAACCGGAGTAAGCGTGTACGACGTACCAGCGCTTCGCCATGAAAGATCAGCCTCCAGGCCGTACCAGGGCGCCGACGCCCCACATGAAAAACATATCCATCAGCCACAACAGGATGGCGACGATGATCACCATAACCAGCACGATCAGCGTGGTCTGGAGGGTTTCCGTCCGGGTCGGCCAAACCACCCGGCGAAGCTCCTGGCGTGCCTCCTGGGCGAACAGCCAGGCATTGCGGCCCTGCGCACTCGTAAATGCAATGGACAGCGCTAGCGCCGCCACTGCCACCATGCCCAGCACCCGCACCAGCGTGCTCTGATCATCGAAGGTATAAAAACCAACCACGCCCGCCAGGAAGACGCCGACGGCCAGGATCAGTTTTGCCTTGTCGGTGCCGGAGACTTCGGTTTGTTCTTTCGCGCTCATGAACCCGCAATGGTGTTGGTGGCCGGATAAAGTGGCAGGCCAGGAGGGACTCGAACCCCCAACCTACGGTTTTGGAGACCGTTGCTCTGCCAATTGAGCTACTGGCCTGAAGTCGCTCGTGACCGACCGTCGACAAGCGAGCCCGGCAGTCTACGCCAAGCATCGGGGCAATGGAAGCCCCGATGCCTGATGCAGACCGCCGGTCCGGGAAGCGTTACTCGAGGATTTTGGAGACGACGCCGGCGCCGACGGTCCGACCGCCCTCACGCACCGCAAAGCGCAGCCCCTCTTCCATGGCGATGGGCGCAATCAGCGACACCGTCATCTGCACGTTATCGCCCGGCATCACCATCTCGGTGCCCGAGGGCAGATCACACGCCCCCGTGACATCGGTGGTGCGGAAGTAGAACTGCGGCCGGTAGCCATCAAAGAACGGCGTGTGACGACCGCCCTCGTCTTTGCCCAGCACGTAGACCTCGCACTCGAACTTGGTGTGCGGCGTAATCGAACCCGGCTTGCAGAGCACCTGACCCCGCTCCACCTCGTCGCGCTTGGTGCCGCGGAGCAGCGCGCCGATGTTGTCGCCCGCACGCCCCTCGTCGAGCAGCTTGCGGAACATCTCCACACCGGTGACCACCGTCTTGGTGGTCTCCTTCATGCCCACAATCTCCACTTCCTCGCCGGTCTTGACGATGCCCCGCTCCACACGACCGGTCACCACCGTGCCGCGACCAGAGATCGAGAACACATCCTCAATCGGCATCAGGAAAGCACCGTCCACCGCCCGCTCGGGCTCGGGAATGTACTCATCCATGGACTCCACCAGCTTCACAATCGCCTGCGAGCCCATCTCCCCACTGTCGCCCTCCAGCGCCTTCAGCGCCGAGCCCGTGGTGATCGGAATGTCATCCCCCGGGAAGTCATAGTCACTGAGCAGCTCGCGGACTTCCATCTCAACGAGCTCAAGCAGCTCGGCATCGTCCACCATGTCCGCCTTGTTCAGAAACACCACCATCGCCGGCACGCCCACCTGGCGGGCCAGCAGAATGTGCTCACGGGTCTGCGGCATCGGGCCGTCCGCCGCGGAGACCACCAGAATGGCCCCGTCCATCTGCGCCGCACCGGTGATCATGTTCTTCACATAGTCCGCGTGCCCGGGGCAGTCGACGTGCGCGTAGTGACGCGCGCCGGTCTCGTACTCCACGTGCGCCGTGGCAATGGTAATGCCGCGCTCGCGCTCCTCCGGCGCATTGTCAATCTGCGCAAAATCCTGCGCCACACCACCGTACTCTTCCGCCAGCACCTTCGTCAGCGCCGCCGTCAGCGTCGTCTTACCATGGTCCACATGACCAATCGTGCCAACGTTGACATGCGGCTTCGTGCGCTCAAACTTCGCTTTGGACACGGTGGGATCCCCCCTGCACTATGTGATCGTCTTCTAACTGGAGCCCATGGGCGGATTTGAACCGCCGGCCTCTCCCTTACCAAGGGAGTGCTCTACCCCTGAGCTACATGGGCGCTCTACTCTGGAGCGGGTGATGGGAATCGAACCCACATCATCAGCTTGGAAGGCTGAGGTTCTACCGTTGAACTACACCCGCGTACCCGCGATGTTCTTGGTGGAGGGAGGAGGATTCGAACCTCCGAAGGCTAAGCCAGCAGATTTACAGTCTGCCCCCGTTGACCGCTTGGGTATCCCTCCAAAATCAAGCCGCTAAGTTTGGGCAATCAATGCGGCAGCGTCAAGGGTGAGAGATGGAGCTGGCGAGAGGATTCGAACCCCCGACCGGCTGATTACAAATCAGCTGCTCTACCAACTGAGCTACGCCAGCACTGAAGGTGGGAGTGGAGAGATTACCGAGGTTGGCGGTGGCGGGCAATGCAGGGCATTACCCCGGAGCGCCCAGCGCCGCCAGTCCCTCCAGCACCAGATCCGGCCGCAAACGGACGTCCAGCTCCAGGTAACGGGCAATAAGGGGCGCATCGCCGCCGGTGAACACCGGCGTCAGGCTTTCGGTGGACTCGGCAAAACAGCGCCGCAGGACCGCCTGGAGACCAAGTGCCGTGCCGTGCAGGTGGCCGCTGGCCAGGGCATCCGGGGTGTTGTTGGTAAGAAATGGAGCACCGGGAGCCAGCTCCACGGCGGGCAGAGCGGGCGCCACGGCGGACAGGCCCGCCTGCTGCGCGGCCAGCCCGGCGAGAATCATGCCGCCCTGATGGGTCCCGTCGCCATTGACCACATCCACGGTAATGGCACTGCCGCAGTCGACAATGCAGGCTGGCAGATACCCTGCCGCACGGGCACCGACCATGGCCAGCCAGCGGTCGGTACCCAACTGCGCGAACTGGGGGTAGGCCACGGTAATACCGCCTCCGACCGCGGGGGTGGCCACGATGTCGGGCGCCCGTTGCCAGTTCGCCTGGAGCCAGTCGCTGAGCTGGGCACCGACCGCCCCGGGCTGCACATTAACCAACCTGACCTCAGTCGGCCGATGTGGGAGACGCGCCCACTCGGTAAATAGCAGGTCGAGCTGCTCATGGGCCACGGCTCGAGCGGCCCCAATGACTCGGCCACCCCGAGCCAGAGCCCACTTGATCCGGCTGTTGCCGATGTCCACAAGCAGTGTGCTCATTCAGCGGGCTCCGGGGATGACTGGAGCCGACACTCACCGGCATTGATGTGACGTTCTCCCTGGGCGGTGGTCAGCCGGAGGAGCCCCTGCGGTGTGATGCCGAGGACCCGGCCGCAAACCGGATGGGGTCCACCGGTGTCCACCGCCACCGTGTGGCCGGCAAGCGCATCCAGAACCGCCCAGCGTGCCGGTAGGCTGGCCCGGACGACCGCGGTATCCGTGGTCAGAGAGTCCAGGACCCCACAAGCCAGTTGCCCGACCAGTGCGGCATTCACCACCGGCCCACCGATATCCTGAAGGCCGGTTGCCGGACGCCCCAGGTCCGCCGTTTGGACGTCCGCCGCCGCGGCGTTGATCCCAACCCCCACAACCAGAACGCTACGCTGTTTTTCCACCAGGATCCCGCCCAATTTGGCGCCGTTAACCACAAGATCGTTGGGCCACTTCAGCTGGACAGGGACGCCATGGTGTGTCCTCAGCGGTTCAGCCACGGACAAACCCACCAGCAGGGGAAGGCTGCCAACCACCGGCGCCTCGGACTCCAGCGGCCATCCGACGCTGAAGTACACGCCGCCGGGCGGCGAGTGCCAGGTTCGGCCCATCCGGCCACGACCCCGGGTCTGCTGGCGCGCCCAGACCAGACAGGCCTTTCGCGGCGGATGCTCCGCCAGCCACTGGCTCGTGCTGCCGACGGACTCGAACACCTGGATATCCAGGTTCTTTGCCTGCGAGCCCAACTCGGCCTTCAGGGCAGCGATATCGTTCATATCGGCATTATGGGTATCTGGCGCCACAAAAAGAAAACCCCCGCCGTCAAAAACGGCAGGGGTTTGGGTGTAAAAACCTGGCGATGACCTACTTTCGCACCACAGCGAGGCGGCACTATCATCGGCGCTGCGCAGTTTCACTTCCGAGTTCGGAATGGGGTCGGGTGGTTCCCGCGCGCTATGTTCGCCAGGCAAACCGGTTTTCCAACGACGCTTAACCACGCCGGTGGATCAGGAACGTTGTCGATGGCATGCAGGACCGATGCCATACAGCCCTCTTGGGGTTATATGGCCAAGCCACACGGGCAATTAGTACTGGTTAGCTTCATGCATTACTGCACTTCCACACCCAGCCTATCAACGTAGTAGTCTTCTACGGCCCTTCAGGAGGATCAAGTCCTCGGGGAGATCTCATCTTGAAGTGGACTTCCCGCTTAGATGCTTTCAGCGGTTATTCCTTCCGAACGTAGCTACCCGGCAGTGCCA